>WGED01000227.1 GCA_015492915.1 Cyclobacteriaceae bacterium | reverse complement strand
TTTCTATTCCGAGCTTAAATTACTTTAAAATCAGACACTTCGTTCACGTTTGATTCGTCACCATAAAAGTGCATTATGCTTCCTCATCAATCGTGCTGATTTTCTTCCCGCCCTGGCGGGACAAGTTGTACTTTAACCTCTCATTACGAAATCCTGGTGAGAATTTTGGGTTAAAATTTCCGGGAAAGTGCGAATACCGGTCCTCGTCTCGCTGCTCAATAAGCGGGATGAGGACCATTTTCGGTATATGAAAAAATCATCGTTTTCTCATGCCCGGATTTATTTCAGCACCCCGAGTGCTTTACCTGCCTCGGTGAATGCTTCGATCGCCTTGTCGAGATGCGCTTTTTCATGCACGGCCGATACCTGCACCCTGATACGCGCCTGTCCCTTTGGCACCACCGGATAGTAAAACCCGATGACATAAATGCCTTTGTCGAGCAGCATATCTGCAAATTTCTGCGACAGCGGCGCATCGTACAGCATCACGGGCACGATGGGATGCTCACCCGGCTTGATGTCGAAGCCTGCCTCCGTCATTTTTTTACGGAAGTATTGCGTGTTTCCCATGAGTTTGTCTCTAAGCTCCGTGGTGGCGCTCAGCAGGTCCATCACGGCGATGGAGGCGCCAACGATGGCAGGTGCCAGCGTGTTGGAGAAGAGATAAGGCCTCGATCGCTGGCGCAGCATCTCGATGATCTCTTTTCTACCACTCGTAAATCCACCCGAAGCGCCCCCGAGCGCCTTGCCCAGCGTGCCGGTGATGATATCGACCCTGTCCATCACGCCGCAGTATTCTGGCACGCCGCGACCAGTCTTGCCCATGAAGCCCGTGGCATGACATTCATCCGTCATCACGAGGGCTTTGTACTTATCCGCAAGGTCGCAGATCTTGTCGAGCTGCGCGATGGTGCCGTCCATGGAAAAAACACCGTCCGTTACGATGATACGATGTTTTGCCCCCGAAGCCTCTCTGAGCTTTTCTTCGAGGTCTGCCATGTTGTTGTGCTTGTAGCGGAAACGTTGCGCTTTACATAATCGAACGCCGTCGATGATGGAGGCGTGGTTGAGCTCATCTGAGATAATGGCACTCTCCGGGCCGAACAAAGGCTCGAACACGCCGCCGTTGGCGTCGAAGGCGGCGGCATAAAGGATGGTGTCCCCGGTGTGCAGAAATTCGGAGATCTTCCTTTCCAGCTCTTTGTGAATATCCTGCGTGCCGCAGATGAACCGGACGGAAGACATCCCATAGCCATGAGATTTGATCGTTTCTATGGCCGCTTCTATCACCTTGGGGTGGGATGACAGGCCCAGATAATTATTTGCACAGAAGTTGATCACTTCCCGTCCGTCGGTAGTGCGGATCACAGCGCCCTGCGGCGTGGTGATGACCCGTTCGCTCTTGTAAAGTCCCGCTTTTTTTATGTTTTCCAATTCCTGTTGCAGCTCGGTTTTCAGTGTTTCGTACATGGTAATATCATTTAGTTAGAATACAGATATTTTGGATATCACAATAGTTTCAATAATATATTTTCTGATTGTATGGTGCAGGAATATTTCATTTTTCAATAAAAATATTCTGCCGATAATCCTTTGCTTCAGCATTGTGATTTATTTAAAAATATATGATTTTATTGAATATATCTCAACATATACGGGTTTATTTAATGTAAATTTAAAAATTCATGAAATTTGCCTATACTTGTACCCTTCAATGAGATGGCCAAACATCCGGACTGAAATTTTAACGTCAGGGCAATTATGGAAAAAATACTTATTACCGGCGCGCTGGGTCAACTGGGTACCGAACTGGTCCCCGCTCTTCAGAAAAAATACGGTGCAGAAAATATTATAGTCACGGATATTCACCGGCCGGAAAGCAATGATTTTGGGGGCATTTTCGAGGTACTCGACGTGCTCGATAAGTCTGCTCTGCTGTCGCTGCACAAAAAGTATAAAATTACCCAGATTTACCATCTTGCTGCCGTTCTTTCGGCCAAAGCCGAGAGCACTCCTGCCCTGGCCTGGCATATCAACATGGACGGTTTGATGAATGTACTGGAAGCGGCTCATGAACAGGGGATTAAAAAAATATACTGGCCAAGTTCCATCGGTGTGTTTGGGCCTGATACCCCCAAAGACAATACACCGCAGAACACTTTTAAAAATCCTAACACGATTTACGGCGTTACCAAGGTGGCGGGAGAAAAGCTTTGCGCGTATTACAATGAAAAATTCGGTCTCGACATCAGGAGCCTGCGCTATCCGGGTCTGATCGGTTACAAAGCGATGCCCGGTGGTGGCACTACAGACTATGCCGTGGAGATTTATCATGAAGCGCTCAAATCAGGTTCTTATACCTGTCCTTTATCCGAAAATGCCATGTTGCCCATGATGTACATGCCGGATGCGGTGCGTGCCACGCTTGAACTGATGGAGGTGGACAGGGAGAGGCTGACGGTAAATTCAAGTTATAATGTGGCCGGGGTCAGCTTTACACCAGATATGGTGGCGGAGAGCATCAGAAAGATAATTCCCGGGTTTACTATCACATATAAGCCTGATTTCAGAGATACAATCGCTGCTTCATGGCCCAACAGCATCGATGATTCTGTAGCGAGGAGAGACTGGAACTGGAAAGTGGCTTACCACCTCGATGATATCACCAAAGATATGATAAGCCACTTACGAGAAATTCAGCGCGCTGAAAAAGTGATGTAAAAAGGTATAATGTTCAAAAATAGTTGGTAAAACCCGTATAAGTTACTGGTAATCATTAAGATACAAGGGGTTTGCAGAAAAGGCTTTCTGTAAACTTTTTTTGTAGATGAAAAAGTCTAAAAAAAACGCTGTTGGGCATGTGGTTTTCTAACTACCATAAAATG
>WGED01000226.1 GCA_015492915.1 Cyclobacteriaceae bacterium | reverse complement strand
ATTTTGATTACCGATTGATAATTTGCTTTTTGATGCATTGATTTTTCGCCCAGAGGGAATGACTAACAAAAAAAAGATCGGACTGATACTTGGTCCGCTTACCTTCGTTCTGTTGCAATTGATCCGTTTCGAGGGGCTCGACAATGAGGCCCGGTCCGTGATGGCCTCGACGATGTGGATCGCCATCTGGTGGGTTACCGAAGCGATTCCGATAGCCGCTACATCACTTTTGCCGCTGGTGCTTTTCCCGGTCCTGGGAGGTATTGATATGAAAACTACCACGGCGGCCTACTTCAGCCCCCTGGTGATGCTGTATTTTGGAGGATTTATCATAGCCCTCGGTATTCAGAAATGGAACCTCCACCAACGCATTGCTCTCAACATCATCAGACTGATCGGCACCAATGGAAAAATGATCATTCTTGGATTTATGGTTGCTACGGCCTTTTTGTCGATGTGGATATCCAATACTGCCACGACGCTCATGATGCTGCCCATCGGATTGGCCATTATTGTAAAGATCGGTGATTTTCATTCCGGAGAGCACCCGGGAGGGAAAGAGCAATTCAGTAAATCCCTCATGCTGTCGATTGCTTATGCGGCTTCGATAGGAGGGATGGCCACGCTGATCGGCACGCCGACCAATGCTATTTTTTCTGCCATCACACTCGACCTGTATGGGGAGACGGTGACTTTTGCCGATTGGCTTACTTTTGGTCTGCCGGTCAGCATGCTGCTGTTGGTTTTTGCCTGGTTTTATCTGACTAGGATTGCCTTTCGCACCAAATTATCAGACATGCGCGGGGCGGGAGAGGAGATTGTGCGGCAATTGACTTTGCTGGGTAAAATGAGCTATGAAGAAAGGATGATTACGGTTGTGTTTGGCTTGACGGCAATTGCGTGGATCACACGTTCTTTTGTTCTTGAGAGAATAATTCCGGGCATCGACGACACAGTGATCGCTATTACCGGCGCCCTTGCCCTCTTTGTGCTACCGGCAAAAGAAAAAGGCAAAAAACTCATGGACTGGGAGACGGCCAACAAGTTGCCCTGGGGCATCCTCATCCTGTTTGGCGGCGGTCTTGCGATCGCCTCGGCTTTCAAGGGAACGGGCTTGGCAGAGTGGATGGGGCATCAGCTATCTAACCTGCATCATCTACACTATGGATTGTTGCTACTCATCATCATCATCTCTGTCAACTTCTTCACTGAGATCACGTCGAATGTGGCCACGGCGTCTGTGTTACTGCCTATCCTTGCCTCCATAGCCGAAACTATCGGGCTGCACCCGTTTGGCCTTATGACGGGCGCCTGCCTGGCTGCTTCCTGTGCATTCATGTTGCCTGTGGCCACACCACCCAATGCGATCGTCTTCGGCTCGGGCAGCCTCGATATGAATGACATGATCCGGGCCGGATTCAGGATGAATCTCATTTCGGCAGTAGTGCTTTTCCTGTCGGTTTATTACCTGCTTCCGATTATCTGGAAGATCGATATGATGAGCTTTCCTTTTTAAACCCAAAATTCTCAATAACCTTTCTATTCCGAGCTTAAATCACTTCAAAATCAGGCACTTCGTTCACGTTTGATTCGTCACCATAAAAGTGCATTATGCCTCCTCATCAAACGTGCTGATTTTCTTCCCGCCCTGGCGGGACAAGTTGTACTTTAACCTCTCATAACGAAATCCTGGTGAGAATTTTGGGTTAAACGATTTTGGCTTCTCCCCAATCTTTTATCGCCGATCATTTCGTCGGTTCAGATGTTCGATTGCTCAGATGTTAATCTGTTCAGGGACAACATTCAGTCTGTCATGATGCTCCTATGAAAAAATGATTATTTTTTCATAGGCGTTGAAGGGCATTGCAAATGCCCGGCAGATTGCGTCCTCGTCGGAGACAAGGACGAGAGAGTGGGTAATGTACTATGTTAATGGTATCTATTTGAAATTGAGTATAATGTTCCCAAAAACGTTCCCGATTTCAAATTTAGCAATAAAAAACCCCCACACAGTGTGTATGGGGGTGTAATGCGTAGCCCGTAGGGGAATCGAACCCCTGCTACCAGGATGAAAACCTGGCGTCCTAACCCCTAGACGAACGGGCCGTTAATCACAAATTCTTTTATACAGTTGCTCTTTTGCAAAACTGTATCGTTTTTTCACAATTATTTTTGAAAAAACCCTGCTGACTTATCGCCCGGCGAACGGGCCTTGTCATTTCGGACTGCAAATATAGATAGTCGGATTTTATTTGCAAATGGTAACTTTAAATATTT
>WGED01000225.1 GCA_015492915.1 Cyclobacteriaceae bacterium | reverse complement strand
GCCAGAATAAACACCCATAGGTTATGTCTTTCCGGCAATGTAGGGGCCTTTTCAATAGACTTCGGGAAATATTTCGTCCTTTCGGAAATTTCTGTCGCAGCTTTTTGAGCCCATGAAAAAACAATGGTTATGGCAAGCAAAACGAGGAGCAGGCTGGGTGTTTTAATAAGAAAAGAATTTATAAATATGGCAAATCCTCTATAAGGGACCTTCAGCAAGGATAAAGATAATACTGTCCGGCAAAATCATCATTTTCATGTGAATAAAATTTACAGGAGATAGCCGTGCATAATCCAAATATAAAACTTGAAGCGCGGGAAATACCAGAACCCAGCGCCCAGTGCCTTGAGTTCTAATTGACTAATAGCATATTCATCCTTGTTTGTGATATAACCTTATCATAGGGATTTTTTCATGAAGAATTTATCTCCTGAACAACAGGACCAACGAATTAAAAATTAATTCCAATCAAGCCTGAAAAAAGCTCCGAAGGAGCGACATAATAATAGCCGTGGGCGTAAGCCCGCGGGTATAAAATTCAATAATAATTTTTTGGCGTGCATTTTTGCCCTGCCACTGCCCTTCAAGTAATTTTTTGAGTTTAGTAATGGGCAAAAATCATGACAAAAATGAAAATAACCCCAAATGTTCATACATGAAAAGTTAAATGCGTTTGCCCTGCGGTGAACAAACGTGTGCCCTGAGTGAAATGATTTTTTTTATTAGTTTCACGGATATTTTCATTTTTTGTGTTGAAACTAATCGATTAAAATACATTTCGCATGAGCAAGCAAAAAGGGGTACTCCTCGAGAAGAAATATTTAGTGCCGTTCATTCTGATCACCAGTCTGTTTGCGCTCTGGGGCTTTGCCAACGACATCACCAACCCCATGGTGGCGGCATTCAAGACGATCATGGAAATTCCCAACGCCGAGGCGGCATTGATACAATTTGCCTTTTATGGCGGATACGGCACCATGGCCATTCCTGCAGCACTGTTCGCCAGAAAGTATTCCTACAAAAAAGGCATTTTGCTGGGCCTGCTTCTGTATGCTGCGGGGGCTTTTCTATTTATCCCTGCTGCAGAGCATGAAAAATTCATATATTTCTTGTTCTCCCTGTACATCCTGACCTTCGGACTTGCCTTCCTCGAGACCACCGCCAACCCGTACATTTTGTCGATGGGAGAGGAGTCAACCGCCACACGCCGGCTCAACCTCGCGCAGTCTTTCAACCCGCTGGGTTCCATGCTCGGCATGTTTGTCGCCTCGCAGGTCATCCTGGCCTCGCTGCAGTCGGAAGCGCGTGACGAAGCGGGTAATCTGATATTCCCGACTTTGAGCGAGACAGAAAAAGCTGCTATCCGCACCCACGACCTTGCCATAATCCGCGATCCCTATGTGATGCTGGGTGTGGCAGTGATGATCATCTTTTTCATCATTCTTTTTGCCAAAATGCCTAAAACAGAAGTTAAGGAACAGGGGAGTGTAGGGGATTCATTCAGGCGGTTGTTCAAAAACGCCCATTTTATCGAAGGGGTGTTTGCGCAGGTTTTCTATGTCGGTGCCCAGATCATGTGCTGGACGTTCATCATCCAATATGCCGAAAGGCTCGGTATCGACAAGGCTACGGCCCAACTTTATAATATGGTCGCTATGGCCATGTTTGTCTCCAGCAGGTTTATCAGCACCTATCTGCTCAAATTCATCTCGCCGGGCAGGCTGCTCATGCTCTTTGCCATCGGAGCCATTGCCACCACTTTGGGCACCATTTTCA
Organism: Cyclobacteriaceae bacterium; assembly: GCA_015492915.1. Classification (GTDB taxonomy): domain Bacteria; phylum Bacteroidota; class Bacteroidia; order Cytophagales; family Cyclobacteriaceae; genus JAAUQL01. The sequence goes on along the minus strand of WGED01000225.1, from coordinate 1,878 downwards.
TCGATGGAATGTTGGGGCTGTATTGCCTTGTAGCCACCTCGGCGTTCATGTCGCTCATGTTCCCGACCATCTATGGAATCGCGCTCAAGGGTGTTGGGGAAGACTCTAAAATCGGTGCTGCGCTGCTCGTGATGGCCATCGTCGGAGGTGCGCTGATGCCACCGCTGCAAGGTGCGATCATCGACCTGGGGCAGGTAGGCCCGTTGCCCGCGGTTAATTTTTCGTTCATCCTGCCACTGGTCTGTTTTATCGTGATAGCGATTTACGGCTTCAGGTCGTACAAGGTGAACATCAGGTCGGAAACAGTCTGATTTCATGATGTCTAAATAAAAAACCATCCATCACCCTTCGTGATAATTAGTGAAATTCGTGGACAATGAAGGAATTTAAATTCAAAAGGTATTGCAAGACATTGCAACTCGAAAATGACCCTAAACTCATAGCGCAATACAAAGCCGTACATGACATCGGCGCGGCCTGGCCCGAGATACAGCAGGGGATGAAGGAGGTAGGCATTCTTGATATGGAGATCTACATTCACGGCAACACGCTCTTTATGATCATGGACACCGTGGCGGATTTTGATCATGAAAAAGCCATGCAGGAGTTGATGACCAAGCCCCGCCAGCGGGAGTGGGAAGCGTTTGTCTCCAGGTTCCAGAAGACCACTGCCGAAGCATCCGCTGATGAGAAATGGCAACTGATGGAGCGTATTTTCGAACTAGATCAGAAAGAAAAATACGATGCCGGCGAAGGCCAGTTAAAGGTCATTCGATGTGATTAGGTTTCCTCTCTCGTCATGCTGTTCCGCTTTCCTGCTTAAGAATACAGCAGGATTACGCGGAGGTTTTAGCATCTTCTGTTGCCGGTTGCTAAAAAGGCTCCGGAGGAGCCGAATGTTTTAGCCGGGGGTGTGAACCCCCGGTAAAAGGATCAAAAAGAAAGAGGTTTTGGCGGGCATTTTTGCCCTGCCTGACAAAGCGTGGGAAAGCAAAAATCCTGACAAAACCGGTAAACTACCGATCATTGCGCCTGCTACGACCAGCAATAATTTTCATGTGTTTATATTTTAAAGTTTGCTATTTGCCGGATCCTATAAACATGCCCTTGTGTGTCCTTAATTTGCTCCGGCCATGCCGGTTTCATCATTTTTTCATAGCAGCGATGCAGACCCTTTGTCAAGGTAAATGACACAATGGTCGTGCTGCTGCAGGATCGAGGCCGGGTGCATGTTAGTTACTTCGCCCGTCACGCAGTCTTTCACAGCCTGTGCCTTGCGTTCATCCGGCACGGAGCAAACGATCTCTTGGCTCTTCATGATCTGCTTGATCGTCATGCTGATGGCCTGCTCCGGCACGTCTTCGAGACCGTTGAACCACCCTTCGCCCACCTGCTGCATCCTACATTTTTCATCGAGGTTGACGACGATATACGGGTCTTCGACATCGAAGTCGGCAGGGGGGTCGTTGAAAGCGAGGTGCCCGTTTTCCCCGATGCCTACCAGCGCCACGTCGATGGTCACTTTACTGATGAGGTCGTTGAGCCTGTCGCATTCGGCTTGCGGATTGCCCGTATCGCCATTGATGAAATGAAATGCTTTCACCTTACCGACCTTTTCGAGAAACCGCTCCCGCAGGTATTTTCTGAAACTCGCAGGATGGGTATCAGGAATGCCCACATACTCATCAAGGTGAAAAACAGTGACTTGTTCCCAATCAACAGGCTGAGCGACAAGGGTTTTCAGGGTCTCAAACTGACTGGCCCCCGTGGCGAGGATGATGTTGGTTTCGCCGTTTTTTGCGATGGCGGCATTGATGAGGGCTGCCGCGTCTTTTCCGGCGGCTTCGCCCATGGCCTGTGGTGTGTCGAATATTCTGG
>WGED01000224.1 GCA_015492915.1 Cyclobacteriaceae bacterium | reverse complement strand
GCTGTTTTTGTTTCTCTTTTTCGTCTTCATTGCGCTGGCATGGAATGCGCAGCCGTGGTTTGAGCTCAAAATTATTCCTGCCCGGCCCAATACAGAAGAATCCAACTCGATTGAGCCGAACATTCAATTGCCGGCTGAACTGCAAAGACCTCAGATTCGATCACCGGGCAAATGGATATACCATCGCGTGCGGCGTGGGGAAACATTGAGCCAGATAGCTGCCTACTACGGCGTTGATGTGTACGAACTTGCTATCCTGAACCGAATTCTTAATCCGGATAAGATTTTTCCCGGGCAAGTGCTTTATATTCCAAGACCTACGCGCATGGGGAGCTACTGATTCAGCGTTTCTGCCGCAAAAAGTTGCGTCCCTGCCGAAGCTGTTCGGGAGAGACATTGAGGTAAGCCGCTATCCTTTCATCTTCGCCGGCGAAACGCTCCTCCAGCTCTTCCAGGTAATGCAGAAGCCGGTTAGCCCGACGAATGGTCTTTTCGAGCTTACCGGCTTCTACTCCCCATGCTTGAGCCAGTGTGTCGATTCGGGTATTCACATGGCACAAACTGCTCAGCAAGCAAAACTTGGCTTCATCCAGATATTTGTATCCAGTAACCCGGGAAATATCTAATGTACCCAGGACATTTTCAATCAGCCCTTCGTGATCAATCAGCACCCGCAAGAATACCTTGTTTTTATACTGCGAATCTTCAATCCGCTTAAAATCGGTCTGCCCGTTTTCATCCAGAAGCGGGAGCTGCTTTAATAAAGATGCATTGGAAGCAAAGAGCTTTTTTGTCCGGTTCGGCAAAATGCGCAAAAAATCGTCCGCATAAATGGTGTCCTGATTGCGCAAAATGACGGCATTCTTAATCACACTTCGAAGTTCCCGAATATTACCTTTCCAGAAATATTCTTGAAGGAGTTCAATTGCATCCTCTGCAATACGGATATTCGGATTTCGTTCTTCCTGCTGATGCTGATACAGGTAGTGTTGAATCAAGATAGGAATGTCTTCTTTTCGCTCTCTTAATGGGGGTAAATGGATGGGAATGACATTCAGGCGATAAAACAAATCTTCACGAAACAGATTAAGCTTGATCAATTCGGATAAATCTTTGTTGGTGGCACTAATTACGCGTACATCCACAGGAATGGATTTGGTAGAGCCGACTTTTCTGATTTCCCGCTCTTGAAGGGCCCGTAACAATTTAACCTGAATATCCTGATTCACCTCACCGATTTCATCCAGAAAAATGGTCGTGCCATCTGCTTGTTCAAAATACCCAATTCGTCCTTTTACACCCGTTGCGACCATATCTTCAATCCCAAAAAGCTCACTCTCGATCAGTTCCTTTGGGATGGCGGAAAGATTAACCGGAATCCACGGTCTTTCCCCTCGCGGGCTGGTGGTGTGAATACTCAGTGCCACCAACTCTTTTCCGGTGCCGGATTCTCCGGTAATCAAAACCGGTTCCTCCGTACGCCGATGAGAGAGTTTGGCAATGGTCTCATACACCCGCTGCATGGCCTGACTTTCTCCTAAAAGGAGGCCAAAGTGATAATTAAGATCGGGGTGGAGGTAGGGAAAGACTTTTTTCTGCTTTTCCGCAAAGAATTTTGCCTGCCGGATAAGGGATTCGTTTTGGCGGTAAAGCTCACGAACCTCCAGAGCCTTTTGGATGGTCATAAGCAGCTTCTTTTCAAATATCTTGTCGTCTTTTAGGAGAAAGTAATAGGCTCCTTCCTTGATCGCCCGGATAGCGCTGTCAATTTCTCGGGATGTGCCGGAAAGAATAATCACTTCAACAAACGGATCGGTGCGCTTGATCTCCTTTAACAGATCATATCCCAGAATTTCTGCTTTCTCAGAGTGCTCATCCCGGGGGATCCCAAGATCCAGCAATACCAGATCAAATCGGTGCGCATGGAAGATACTCCTGGCTTCGGTATACGTTTCTGCGCTGGAAACGTTGTACCGGTCTTGCAAGAGCTCCTTAAGATAGTCCAGGAAAAATGGCCGGTCTTCCACGATCAGGATTTTGGCGTGTTGCTCTTCGGAATTCATGACGCCTCCCTACACAATATATGGCTTTCAATTTATTCCTGTTGGGGATGAAATCCATTTGGCTGATAAGCCGGCAAATAAATGATGAATTCAGCACCGCATTTGTAATTTGGATTGTATTCAATCTTACCGCGGTGCCGTTTGATGATTTCATAGGTTAAATTCAAGCCGAGACCCATGCCGTCGCGTTTTGTAGTGACATAGCTTTTGAACAGCTTGGAGACGATCTGAGGGTCAATACCGGGACCGTTATCCCGGATGTAAATGCAGATATTATGATTAGTGAATGTCATCTGGATTTCGATTTCGCCGGTATTTCCGTTTCTGGCCAGAATGGCCTGAGCCGAATTCATAAGCAAATTTTCAAAGGCCTGCTGCAATCGCTTGCGGTCACCTAAAACCGTTGGTATGGAGTGGCGAAAATCGTGGCGAATGGTGATTTTTTCTTCAAATTTTAATCGGATGGGAATTTCGGCCTGCGAAATCACAGTGGCTAAATTCAGTGGCTCCATATCGTATTCCTGGCTAATCCCTTCGGTAAAGTTTCGGAACTCATCGACCATCTTTTTCAGATCATCGATAATCTGCAGGCCTTGCTTGCGGTTCTGTTCCGTGGGGTTGCTCAAATAGTTACGCAACGGCGTGATCATCGGGCTTATTTGATGCACTACCGTTGTAGCCATATCCCCGAGTACACGCATTTTGTTTAAAGAATCGATCTTGTCCACCAATCTGGCCGTGCGCATAGCCACAAGGAAGCGATCAAAAAATCGGCGGAGCAACTTTTTTTCTTCAAGCGAAAAGCGGATGGCGTTGGCACTAAACAAATAGATGCAACAGTAGCGGACCAGTTCCTGGTTGTCCACCACGGCATCAAAAAAGTCTTTAAGCTTTTCAGCGGCTCGATCCGTAAAGACCACATATACCAAAGTCTTCACACTGGCCACTTTTTCCTTTGGCACATACTGGCTGCAGGCAGCCTCAAAGAAAGGATGGTGATCTGATTTATAGAAGAAGAGAATGGTAGGCTGGTCATTCTGGGCATCCACCATGCCCAAATTAGAAAATGAATGGAAAATGCATTGACTGCGTGCGCCGGCAAATCCGGCTGTACCGCATTGGGAACAGTCTTTAACAATTGAGTGGACCACATTATCAATGAGCTTTCTTGTTTTTTCCTCTAAAAGCATTTTGAAACGATCAAAATCATACCCATATCGAATAAACGTTTCGTCCTGAATCATGAGCTCATAAATTTCTCGCTCGATTTTTTGGCGTTGCAGATTTTTTTGATGATATCGTAAAGCACTTTCAATGGTGTGATGCATGAATTCCGGATCATCGTCTTTGACAAGATAATGAAAAGCACCCTTGCGCATGGCATCGGTGATATAATCCTTATCGCGATATGCAGTCAAAATCACCACCACAACCTCTTCGCCATAGCTCTCCTTGATGGCTTCCAGAACCTCCAACCCATCTTTGCCTGGCATTTTCCGATCCAAAAGCACCAAAGCCGGTCTGATGTGCTGAACCATTTTCAGACCTTTTTCGCCGTCCGGGGCCGTGAATAAGTTTCGATATCCGGCCAATTCAAGGTTGGTCTTTGTCGCCTCCCTGACATCATCGTCATCTTCAATAATTAGAATCTTTTTCTTTTTAAGATCCATTCCAAACACCCCTCAAAAAATTTAATTTTAAACTGAAGGCGAATATTTGGGAAGGTAAATCACGAAGGTGGTGCCTTTACCCTGGCTGGCATCAGAATAAAAGTCAATTTTGCCTTTGTGTTGGATCACAATACGGCGGCTGAGGGTTAACCCTAAACCGCTCCCCTGATCGGGTCTTTTTGTGGTTACAAAGGCATCAAAAATGCGATCTTTGATATCTTCAGGAATACCTTTTCCCGTATCTTTCACCTCTATTGCGACCTGATCATCCTTTTCGTAGGTTTTTACACAGAGCTCTCCTCCATCCGGCATGGCATCAATGGCATTGGTGACTAAATTGGTAAAAACCTGATTGAGAAGCAGCTCATCACCATACACAGTACCATTCTTCAGCCGTAAGTCTACATGTAGGCGGATCCCTTGCTGGTCACAATAGCTGCGGTTGGTCTCTAAGACCATCCGCAAAATATTATTCACATTGATGGGCTTAAAATTCCTGTCGAGCGTAACTTTTTGGAAATGTTGCATATTCCGCAGAATCTTTTGCGCTTTCTCATTGTTCCGTTCGATGATGTCAAGGCCGGCTTTCAGTTCTTCGACAACACTCCGGTCTATGTTCCGGGTTTCAAGAAGGTGGCGCAGCTTTCGGATGAAAATAATTGAACTGTATATGGGATTTTTAAGCTCATGAGAAATATCCAGCAGGAGTTCCGAGGTGGCCTTGGCCCGTTCGGTTTGAACTTGATTCTCGGTGGTTTCTTGTTGTTTGATCACTGTTGCAATCGCATCACTAATGTAGTTCAACGTTATTGTATCCTGCTTTTCAAATAGACTCCAGCCATAGGGAGTTTGTTTGTTGGAATTAAAAACTTCAATGACTCCCATGTTTCCAATTTTTTGCCCTAAATAGGACATCACTTTTTTGCTTTTCAAATACCGGAAAAGATTATAAAAATGAGAGCCATATCTATTGAGCTTTCGGAATTGTTCGCTTGAATTGGCGTTTAATCGACGCCCGGTTTTGAAGATATGTTCTGGCAACATTTTTCGATTTTCTTTCCTATGCGTGTAATAAAATTCCACCGTTTTCGGGGTGATTTTTTCACCGAAACCATATACGGCCGTAGGGATAAGTTTTTCGTTTTGTTGGGTATTGGTGTAAATGATGCAGGCTTCGCAATCGAGAGATTTAGCAGTGAATTCCGCCAAATGGTCAAGGATCTCCAGCCGGTTTTCCAGGATGATAATTTCTTTGATGGCATTCAGGGTTTTCTGGAACTTGTCGAGAATGCGTTGAGTGCCTTCGGATTTGAGACGCAAATATTCCCGCGCAAAAAAGGGCTGGAGCGAACGGAAGTATTTTAGGTGGAGGAGGCTCCGGCGCCGCCTTTCTTTTCCAGTGTAAAAAGGAAGATCTCCTATATAGTTTCGCCTTTGAAAACGCTGGCTGAGAAAAACTAAAAGCCCAAGTGGCGTTGAACCATCAAAGAGAGGAACAATAAATGCACTGCCATAGCCTGCTGGAGACCAATCAGCATCCAAATTTATTGTTATTTTCTCAACTTTGTTTGGTGTATAACGAATAACATAAGGGAATTTGCCTCTTCCATTAACAAATTCCATCTGACTTTCCACTGATTTCACATATCCATCCTGGATAAAGTTTTTATAGATTTTTGAATTGATATGAAAAGTTTTGTGCTGATATTTAGGTTTTTTGAAACTTCTCAAAACAAATCGGTTACTAACATCAATATATTCATAG
>WGED01000223.1 GCA_015492915.1 Cyclobacteriaceae bacterium | reverse complement strand
TATAAGAGACAGCAGAATTACAGTGATGCTTCTCATAAATTGTCTCATTTTTTTAATTTTTTTTGGAAAGTAAATTAAGGTAAAAATAGAAAAAACCGAAATAAGGCGAATTTCATTCTTGTATTTAACGTACGGCGTAATGTAATAAATATCTTTGCCGGTGAATTTTTTACCTCAACCTTGCACTCTTTTTTATATACTTGTAAATAAATGAAAATACAACATATGAAATCACCGGACTCGTTGAATCAGGTGGCTGAGTTTCATAAGACATTCAGGCACCCTGTAGAAAAAGAACCTACAATCCCTCCAAAAAAGCGATGTGAACTGCGTGTAAGCCTGATACGCGAGGAGTTGGAAGAGCTGGAAGCGGCTATCAACAACCATGATATTGTGGAGATTGCCGATGCATTGTGCGATATTCAGTACGTGCTCAGCGGTGCAGTGCTCGAATTCGGTTTGGGTGAAAAATTCAGAGATCTGTTTGACGAGGTTCAGCGATCGAATATGAGCAAAAGCTGCTCCACCAAGGAAGAAGCAATAGCGACAATAGAATACTATAAAAAGGAGCGGGGTGTGGACTGCTACTATAAGAAGGTAGATGGCAGGTATCTGGTCTATCGTCAGGGAGACAACAAAACCCTGAAATCAATCAACTACTCCCCGCCTGATCTAAAAAGTATATTGGAAAAATGATCATTTTTCCAACCTGACGATGAGCCAGGGTGATTGATACTCATATTTTTCCATTCTGTAAAAATTGATAAATCTCGGTAGAAAGATGTTCTTTCGCCTGTTGCCGAGCTGAATGACAATCTCATCGCCGTATTTATTAATGGCAAATTGCTTGTCCTCAAGAAAGGGCAGCTTTATCTTCAGTGTATAACCATCTTCCGAGCCATCAAGAATATAGGCGCTTTCGTGATATAACACAAGGTCCGGATCAGTTCCTTTATACAATTTTTGTCCGAATTCCATGAGCTTGTCCATACCGAATACTTCTTCTCCCTGGTGTTTGGCTTTAAATACAGGTAAGCCTGCAAAGCTCTCTTCAATGTCTTTGAGATAAATCTTTTGTGATTTCAGATAATTGGAAAAAAAAGCATTTTCTTTATCGGTTTCAATAATTCGATTAACGATGATGGCATCGACATTATATCCGTAAAGGTTTAAATATGTATATGCCCTTTTGGATTCGTTGAGTACCATTCGCTCCGGATTGGTCACTATCCTGATCGAGCAAATCTCATGATCGGCAAAGATTTTCTGAATCACTTCCAGCTTTTCGAATATTTTCTCCAGTTCTTCATAGCCTTTGTCGATGGGAATGCCTGCCGTAACACGTACCACCTTGCCGAAACTTTTGATGGCAAACTTCTGAAGGGGTAATGCTTTGGTTACCCACCATTTGGTCACTTGTGGCAGGGTGAGCAGCGTGAGTGTTTCACCGGTGGGGGCGCTGTCAATAACGACAACGTCAAAAGCTTTTTCAGAATAATACTTCTCAATCCATAAAAAGGCGGAGGCTTCTTCCATTCCCGGCAGGGCCGACATTTCTTCGGCGAGCACTTTTTCCACACCATGCCATCGAAAAACAGTCAGCATGAGTTCGCGTATGTTTTGCCAGTACTTTTGCATGGAATAATAAACGTCCAGCTCTTGTCCGAACAGGTTTTCTCCGATTTCAACAGGCTCAGGTCCCAGTTGACGGCCGAGCGCATCGGACAGACTATGGGCGGGGTCAGTGGAGATCACCAGTGTTTTTCGGCCACTTTGAGCGATTCTGATCGCAGTGGCTGCTGCTACGGTAGTCTTGCCGACACCTCCTTTCCCTGTAAATAGTATTATTCTCATAGATATCGCGAAAATAAAAAAGCCCCAACACTGTGGCCAGGGCTTTCAATTTATATAATTTATTCGGAATTACGGCAGAATCACCGCGGGGTAATTGTTTATGATCACCGTCGGTACATTAGCGTTGAATTCTTTGTTGATGGCCGCAATAATGGAATTGGCCACGATGGCATAACCACGTGGCGTCGGATGAACACCATCGAGCGAAAACGCACCGCCTGTAAGAAAATCACCGCTAACCTCTACACCATGCAGGAATATACCGTCCTTAATATCTTTGAGTATATCCGATGATTCCACAACACCAATATCCGGCCCGGAAGCATGTCCTCTGATAATTTGATTGTAAGCTTCTGTATAGGTGTTGATATTGGCAAGTTCCTCATCGGTCAGAATATATTGACTGGGCTGAGGGCTTAAAGCTGCTAATCCTTCCAATTGCCCATCGAGCAATGCAGTCAGAAGCACGAGTTCACCTTCTCTGAGTTGTTTGATGCCCAGAGGATTGGTTTCCGTCACAGGCACTTCAGCTACGAAACCGTTTGGACCGGCCTGAAATACGGGATAAATACCGGCTGCTTTGAAGGCTGCGATTTGTTCCTGTGTGCCCTGGTCGATAGCAGCATCGAGCGCTGCCTTCTGATCGGGAGGGAGTAAATCATTGTCATAGGCATTCGTCAAGTCAGTGATACCCTGTGCGATGCCCTGTTGCAGGGTTGTATTTGTAGCCAGTTCATTGTCAATGATGGCATACAATTGCTCCAATTCCTGGTGATTGGCATGATCACCCAGCAGATGGTTGCGCAGTTCGGCTTCAAGGTCGGTGACTAACTGGGCAATGGCTGCCTGGCCGTCCGCTGAAGCTACGTAAGCATCTGCAATCGCTTTTGCCTGCGCGTCTGTTGCACCCCCGTCAATAGCCTGCTGATAAGCCTGTTGCCACACCGCTCCTGTTGCAACCTGTGGAATGACATATGTTTTCACAGCTTCCTCAGTTACAACCAGTTCGATTACTTTCTCTTTGACTTTAGCTCTTATTTGAGTGTCGATAAGTCCTGAGTATACGTTGTTGGCGAGTGCGGCTTGGCCATCATCCAATACCAATGCGTTCCATGGGATAGTGGTGAAAAAAGGTGCCAGGGTTACGTCAGGGATGGTGACAACAATTCCTTTGGCACCGTTTGCTGTTAGCGCCTGAATCAGCATATCGTATAATGCCTGAAACTGATCGATAGGCGTCAGGCCGTCGATGCCTGTTCCCGGTTCACCGCCAATACCTTTGGCGCCACCTGATGTAGCATATCCCAGCACGTCATTATTACCCAGCCAGCAGGTAAAGAAGGTGGGGTTGCTCTCCTGTACCATCTCCAGGTATGACATATTGGGGTCTTTGCCACCGAGCATTCTGTAAAAGTATGGATTTACCTGAGGGCTTGCCCCATAACCTTTAAAGGTAATGTCTTTTACGCGGATACCCGGCACACCTAAGTTGTTAAACGGGCCTGTGAGTTGCTGCAGCCAGTTAGGATCAGCATCATAGGAATCAAATTCCACATCCGGTGGATCAGTTGACAGATCGAGACTTTTAAGGTAGAAATAACCTGATCCGTTGCCGGGAATATCGGGCTGTACAAAGTTGATTTCCTGCACCGCATTTATTTGTTGTGCGATAATGTTCGGAAAAGACATGCTCTGACCTTCCTGATAAAGCCCGCCATTGGCATAACCGGCGGTAAGAGAATTACCTACAGCAATATATCTGCTGAAATCCGCACTTCCGGCCGATGGCGCCGGCACTTCGATCTTAGGTTCACATGAGAAGAGAACAATAAATGCGGGGAGTATATAAATTATTTTTTTTATCCAGATTTTCATGATCTTACTGTTTAGGATTAAAACTTATATGCAAAAGAAAAGCCCGGAATAAAGGCATTCAACCTGTATGTACCCGGCATCACGTCTCTTTCACCCGTATCAGGATTGTATGTGCCTGCCGCGATGGCCTGCTCTATGGTTTGCTCTCGCGGTGAACTGTGTATATAAAGGAATGACAAGTCGAGCTGAATATGGTCTCCGAAACTGAACCCTAAACCGCCCGTAAATCCGAGTCTGTCATTGTCGGGTGTTTCGGCAGTCATGTATCCATCCTGAACCGGTGTTTTGTCATAATAAATCCCGGCGCGTAGTTGAATCGTGCTAAGCCTGTATTCTCCGCCAAGATGCAACACCCAGGAATCTTTGTAATTTCTCGGTGAGCTGACATCCTCAAGTCCGGGAGTGTTTGTTTTAAAATCAAAATCAAGTGATTCATACGCACTCCAGCCTACCCAGTCGAACTGGACGCCAAGATCAAAATTTTCGCTGAGACCCCATGTGAGCCCGGCGCCAAATACTGAAGGTAACGGGAGGGTGGCGTTGAACGTGTTCCCTGCAGGAAAAAACGGTTGTAGCGAGGACGGAACAACAAATTCGGCCGTTCCGTCTTCTACACTCATGTCTACTTTGGAGCGATAACTGATTCCGATGTCAATTTTATCGGAGGGTGCCCACATAAGGCCAATGTTG
>WGED01000222.1 GCA_015492915.1 Cyclobacteriaceae bacterium | reverse complement strand
GTACAAAACATACCTTGGTCTGGGGGTGGTTTTTATCATTATTTCAACCGTTTTTCAAATCCTTCCGGCCCAGTTGGTACGATATGCTCTTGACCTGGTTGCAGAGAATATAAATCTGTACAGGTCCTTTTCAAATCTTGAATCGGGAGAATTATTAAAAGATTCGATCAATAAAAGCATTGTTTTTTACGGGATTCTCATTTTACTCATCGCCTTGCTCCGTGGCTTTTTTCTTTTCCTTGTCAGACAAACGATCATTGTGATGTCAAGGCACATCGAGTACGATCTTAAAAACGAGATTTACCGCCATTACCAAACATTGCCACTCAGTTTTTACAGGCAAAACAGTACCGGCGATCTGATTGCACGTATCTCCGAAGATGTGAGCAGGGTGAGGATGTATCTCGGTCCCGCCATTATGTACGGACTCAACATCGTGATTCTGGCACTTATTCTGCTTCCTGTTATGTTTTCGATCAATGCCAAGCTGACGCTTTATGCCCTCATCCCGCTGCCTGTGTTATCGCTGAGCATTTATTTTGTCAACAACATCATAAATCGTCGCTCCGAGGAGATACAGAGAAGCCTGTCGGGACTTGCCACCTTTGTGCAGGAAACATTCTCAGGGATCAGGGTGATCAGGTCTTTTGCCAGAGAAGACGATTCGCTGGAACGATTTGATGCGGAAAGTGATAAATACAAATACAAATCACTCCAGCTCACACAGGTTAATGCTCTTTTCTATCCGCTCATCATGGCATTGATCGGACTCAGTACGATACTAACGGTTTTTATCGGCGGTATGGAAGTGATCAACGGTTCCCTGACCATTGGTAATATTGCAGAATTTATCCTTTATGTAAATCTCCTGACATGGCCTGTGATCTCGCTGGGCTGGGTAACGAGTATAACACAGCGTGCAGCCGCTTCACAAAAGAGGATCAACGAATTCTTGAAAACTAAAAATGACATTATCTCAAAAGAGAACATCGCCAAAGAATTACAAGGGAAAATCGAGTTTGAAAATGTCAGCCTGATCTATCCCGAAACAGGCATCACAGCATTGAAGGAAGTGTCTTTTCGGGTGAACTCCGGCGAATCACTTGCGATCATTGGCACTACAGGTAGTGGCAAAAGTACCATCGCCAGTCTCCTCGGAAGAATGCTCGACCCCACAAATGGCCGAATTCTCATAGACGACATTGATTTGAAGGATTACAATCCTGCCGGCTATCGCTCGCAAATCGGCTTCGTACCACAGGATGTATTTTTGTTTTCCGATACCATTGCCAGGAATGTAGCTTTCGGCACCGACACCATTGATGAGGAAAAAACAATCGATGCTTTGAAAAAGGCTGATCTCTATGAAAATATCTTGGAATTCACAAAACAACTCGAAACGATGCTCGGTGAACGGGGCATCACCCTGTCGGGCGGTCAGAAACAGCGCCTCTCGCTGGCCAGGGCCATCGCAAAAGACCCTAAAGTGCTGATTCTCGATGACTGTCTTTCGGCTGTGGACACAAGAACCGAAAACAACATTCTCAAAAACCTTAAAAAAGTCATGAAAGGCAAGACGAGCATCATCATCTCACACCGTGTGTCATCAGCCCAATTGGCCGATAAGATCATCGTGCTCGATCAGGGCAGGGTCATAGAGAGTGGCACATGGGATCATCTTATGTCATTTGACAGCTATTTCAGGCGGCTGCACAAAAAGCAGCTCACAAGTGAAGAGGTTGAGAAATAGCAAAAAGTCCTGGGCCCAATCCTCATTTTTATTTCATTTCTTTTAAAAAAATTACTGCCGGGCTTTTTCGCGGGAAATACATAATTCTTTTGAAACAACCATATTTAAATTTACACGATTTATAAAAAAACTTTTCAAGACAACCCGACAATGAAAAATTTAACAGTTTATTTTTTATTGCTCTCGCTTACTGCATTCTGGGGATGTGGTTCGAGCAAAAAGTCATTCCAGACAGGGGATTATTATACCGCCGTCATGAAGGCTGTAAGCAAACTGAAGAAGAATCCCAACAACAAAAAATCAGGAGAAGTATTAAGGCAGGCTTATCCCATGGCCGTAAAGTATTATCTCGATGAGGCTGAAAGGATGGAGGCTGGCAACGACCGATTTAAAAACGGGAATATTTACGATGCCTACCAAAAGCTTAGCAATATATATGACGAAATACGACGCAGCCCGGGAGCATTGCGCATAATTCCTGATCCAAAAGATTACTATGATCGACTAAAATATTACGCAAGGGAAGCCGCAGGCGAACGCTATACCGCGGGCGAAGAAGCGCTGGCTTTGGGGGGCAGGCAAAATGCCATGGTCGCTTATGAGCATTTTGCCAAAGCCGATATGTATTTGCCTGGTTATCTCGATGTAAAAGATAAAATCGAGGAAGCCCGTTACAAGGCCACACTCAAGGTACTGGTAAGGCAAATACCCGTACCCTCGTTTCAGGCGGGTCTTAGTGCGCAATTTTTCCAGGACCAGATCGAGCAGTACTTGTTCAATTACAAGGACAATGAATTTGTACGATTTTACAGCGAACGTGATCAGAATCTCAAAGATCCCGATCAAATTCTTATCCTCCAATTCGATGACTTTGTCGTTGGGCAAATGAATACTAGAGAAAAAATAATGGAGGTGACCAAGGATAGTGTTATTATGGGAAAAGTGCCCAAATCGTCGCTCGGCAACCAGGAGCAAAAAATAGTGATTTGTCATACCGATCCTGCCAACAAGCAAGTAAAACAGACCCTTGAAGTGAGTGTATCGGCCTTACAGAAACACCTCGATCACGGAGATAAAATCGGCCCATGCAATGGCGATCAGGGCAGGACATCCCAAACCCGGAAAGAAGAATATGTGAATGTGTACGGCACAGCCAAAGCGACCTTCCGCGAGAATATCAGAGAGGTGGTATCAAGGGGCTTGCTGAGCATGCAGATCATTGATACACAATCGAATACGGTTGTTTTTCATGAGAAATTCCCCGGCGAATTTGTGTGGGTGAACAAGTGGGGCAGCTTTAATGGCGACGAGCGGGCGCTCACGGAAGAGCAACTTCAGATCGCGAGGCAACAAGCTGCAATGCCTCCGCCACCACAGACATTGTTCATAGAATTTTGCAGGCCTATTTACAGCCAATTGATAAGGAAGATAAAGAAAATATATCGCGACATGTGACAAGTTTGTCATTCATTTGGTGCCAGCAATCTCATTGTCCTGATTTTGCGGATCAGCAATAAGACCAGCATCACAAAAAATGGCCAATAAGCAACCTTGTAGCGCGACATCGTGCCGAAATTCGGTGTTGAGAAAGCGATAAACACGGCCAGCACCGCCACATACACAATCGCGACAATGACGTATGGATTTTTTGTAAATATGCGCCTGCCTCCCTTCCACAGGCCTGTGACAAACAGAATAAAAATGGCAAAATTCTCAAGAGCGACGACGAGCTGAGGTGTATTGTGAAACTCAAAAATGAAAGGCCTGAACAGCCCACTGAATAATGCCAGGGGAAAATTAATCAAAAATCCATAGAGGCTGCCGTCAAAATGGTGGTAACGAGTGGCACCGACGCATGAGGCCGCAATGCTGGTTTGATAGTTTTCGTAAACAACCTGCAGAATGTGCTCGAAGCGCAGATTGTAATGAAACCGGGAGACGACAATGGCTACGCCAATAAAAAGCAAAGGAATAATGGCGACATGGATTTTATACCTTTTTTTCATGAAATTGTAAAGGAGAAGCACCACAGCCAGCGGCAGGGCTACAGCAGCATAAAAATACTTTAGTTTCCATAGCAGCAATGAAGTAAGCAGCATGACAACCCATCCCATGAGATTTGTATAATTTTTATCCCTGTCAAACCTGATGACAATGCCTGTGAGCACTGCGATAGTCGCAAAGGCAAGGGTCTCTTTCATCACTCCACTTGTCCAAAATATAAAAGTGGGCAGAAAGTAAAAGGTCCATTTGGCCACACTCTTATGTTGTTGCAGAATATGTCCTAACTCCCTCACAAGAAAACGAACTGCTAAAAATGCTCCCAAACTCATATACATCCCCATGAGCCAGTAGTTACCCCCCGTGAACAGGTGGAACAACGCGACAATCTTCGTAAAAAATAGCGCCCGGGGCTCTTGCTGAAAAGATATCTGCTGCATCAGCTCAGGAAGGCTGGCTGTATCGAAAAAAAACGGAAAAACCGACGATGGATTTTCTATGAGAAAACGGGCGATTTTGCCACTTTCTACATAATAACGAAATGTATCGCCGCCATTATAATAGTAAGTGTAAACGAGTCCCACGGCAATACCTGCCAATATTTTAACAATGAACGCAATAGCCTCCACCGGATCTATCCGAAAATTCCTGACCAAAATCCATGAGAAAAAGATGAAAATCAGCGCCGAAATTATCGATAGCCAGATCATGGTTTTTTAGCGATTATTTCAGCACCGATCGTGCACTGGAGGCAGCGCTTCCGTCCGCAATATTCCGTAAACAGCTCGATGACGGCCTGCGAGTCAAAAGCGGAACGGATCTGCCAGCCTGCAGCGGTCCACTTTCGGGTGATATGATTTTGCTCGGCTTTGACGGCTGTGAGCAATCTGACGGCTTTATCCTTGAGGTCTTCGTCGTCTTTGTGCATGCCGTAGGCAAAAAGCAGCGGAGCCACTGTGTTGATGAGGATGTTTTCACGGCTGGCCTTGCCGAGTGTGCCCGGTGGCCTTCTCGCCTCAAGTCCAAAATTATAGTGCTTTTGCCAGTATCCGGATTGTTTTGTCGCCAGCCCGTCGAGCAGTTCCTTAGGCTGATCCCAATGGATAAAGAAAGAAAAAAGATTCGGATGGGCAGCCACCAGTGCGGTAAGCTGTGCCAGGCGGATAGTTGGAAAATTGGGCGGACGGAGCCGGAGGAATTTCCATTGATGTTTTTCAATCCGCTTCTCAAGCCTGTATTTTTTCTTTTTGAAATCGTATTCCTTTTTCAGTAAAAGAAAATATTCATCATCCTGATCATCGTTCAGAAATCCCGCCTGCCCGAAAAGCAGTGCCTCGATTGTCAATGGATTTTGAGCCTCTTTTTTGAGGATTTTCACAGGCAATGATCTCCCAAGCTCATAAAAAGGTTCTGCATTGGTCTTAAAACCGAAATTACGGCACAGCATCCGCCAGGCGATCTCTTCCCAGTCATTACCCGCCAGGGCGATCTCACGGAATATCCTGTCGGATTTTTTCTTCAGCCGTTCCGTCAGCGCCCTGTCGAGCATGTTGTAGATCGTGATGCGCTTGACGGACTGCAGGAACCGCCCGCACAGCACTTCATCCTCAGGCCGCAGGAGATCGTGGTAATTTTTGATGATCCGGTCGTCGACAATACTTCTGACCTCGAGGGTCGGGATCATCGTGCCGTCCTTTCGCATGACATTTTCATCATTTACCCATACCACCTGGAGGATAACATTGTCATAGGCCTCGTCGCGCTGGTGCCCGTGGCGGTTCCAGTCAGATGTTTTGATGTGTATTTCCACATGGCCGTTCCACACGATATCGCTGATGCGGATCCTGGCCTGGGCAAAGTCAGGCCCCGCATGAATATTACGCACTCCCGGATCGAGCACGGAAATCTTGTGTCCGTCGATCGTAGCCAGGGCACGTGATTTGAAATGCTGGAATCTCCAGATGAAATGTAACAGGGATTCTTCCATGGCTGAAGTCTAAAAATAACAAATGGAAAGGATAATCAGGGAATGATGAGCAGATTTTGTGCTTTGCGAGACTTAAGGTTAACAGTTTTGGAGACGTTGGATTTCAGCTCTTATATCATCGACAACATCTGTATTTACAATAACCTTTTTACCATTCTCCTTAGAAGAGAAAACATAGAACACCTTACCTCCAAACTTCATTTCAAATTTCTGATGGGATTTCTTCTGTATCGCCGTCTCCTTAAATATTTGAGCAAGCTGGATTCCCTGATTTACCGGTTTTATCTGTATGCCAATAAACTTATTATTGATTTCTATGAAAAAATCAACATTATACAACCTGTCCCACTGATCGGGTGCGGGTTCGATTTTATAACCCAGCTCCCTTTCTAACTGCCCGTAAATGGTTTTTATCTCTGTCTGATATCCTTCAAAAGTACGGTCGATCACGAGCTGTAACATGTATTTTATACAATCATCTTCTGTAATACTTTCTACTTCAGCCTCGATGACTTCTGTTATTTTTATATAAAGTTTTTTGACCAGTTCAATAATGTGGTCTTTAGGTCTGACATTGGCAAAATAATATGTCTCCCAATCATCTTTTGACTTCGGAGCACATTTCCTGATACTTTCAGATGTAGGCCCAACATTTCTTTTAAAATTGAGTTGAAACCTGTTCATTGCACTATTCAAAATCCACTCTTTTGCCACTATTTGTTATGATTATGATGTTCACAAAAAATCACCAAAGGGTTATCGACGGATGAAGACCGTTTCGTAATACGCCCTGAATTTGTCCTTATATTTATAATTTGATACGGTATCGGGCAACACGAGGCCGGACTTGATCAGATGAGCATTTATAAAAGTTTTATTTTTAAGGTATAAATAGCAGAGCAAATGATTGTCGTCGTCATACTTTTGATTGTCGAATCTTAAAAAAACCCTTTGTCCTTTTGTCTTGTCCATAAGGAATTTCACTGCTTTTTCTGAAATGCTTTTTTCTGCTTTAACGCCAATTAAACGCACAATCAGGTTATTGCTCAGTCGAATTAGTTCAGGACTGATTATTTCTTTCACAGTATAATATTCTTCTCTCTCACTACCATTCTGGTCGATTTTTGATCCGAATTGCAATTTTTTCGGGTCGATTTTTTTATCCAGTTTATGATGATCCACAAATTTGTATGGCAATGAGGCAATCTCACTTTCAACATCAAATTCCAAAGTGTCCTATAAAAATTCGTAGGTGGTTCCCAGAATGTCCTTCTGCTGTATATTCAGCTTTTTCCTGGCAATTTCAATGAAATCAGGATTGATTTCGTATCCGATAGAATTTCGGCCTAAGTTGCGGGCTGCCAGAGAAGTAGTGCCACTACCTAAAAACGGGTCCAGAACCGTTTCCCCAACGAAAGCAAACATTTTGATAAGCCTTTTCGGCAATTCTTCAGGAAACATGGCAATATGACCATCTTGTCTGGCCCCACCAAAATTCCAATGACCCGAAAAATACTCTTTCCACTCTTCTTTTGTCAGCTTCGAAGCTTCCTTAACATCTTTATCAACTTTTGGGGGATCGCCCAACTTTTTGAAAATCAATATAAATTCGTAATCTATGGACAAAATGCCATTTCTCGGAGTAGGATAACTGCCCATCAGCGACGCCCCTCCGGTAGTGTTTGTTGTAGTCTGCTTTTGCCAAATGACAGCACCCAAATAATCAAAGCCAATGCTTTCACAAAATTTTATTATTTCTGTGCGTATGGGGATAACCTTGTATCTGCCATAGTAAACAGCCCTGGCAAACTGATCTCCAATATTTATACACAACCGGCAACCTTTTTCAAGGATGCGATAGCACTCTTTCCATACGAGATTCAAATTATTGATGTAGGTTTCGTAATCCTCATGAAATCCAATCTGATTTTGGATACCATAGTCCTTCAATTGCCAATAGGGGGGTGAGGTCACGACGAGATGCACGGATTTGTCAGGCACCAAATTCATTTTACGGCTATCCCCGTGTATTATTTTATGGAGGGTTTTCAACTTTTTATTTTTTCGAGTCAATTTAATGAAAAATCAACCTTTTCCCGCTAAATCTACTTTGTCAAGCGCGAAAAGGTTATTTCATGTATCTCTTCAAAAACACGGC
>WGED01000221.1 GCA_015492915.1 Cyclobacteriaceae bacterium | reverse complement strand
TTGAAAAACATAAAAAACACTTATCCGGCCATATTATTGTCAATGTATCCTGCGATGGTTATTTTTATTTAACCTTAAAAATATGAACGTTCGCTTAGTAAAATTTTTCATCATCACCGCCTTGGCGATTGCAGGATGCAGTAACCCGCCTCCGGCAGATACCTTGTCGGTGATGGACGTCAACGGCCTGCATCCGGCGGATCAGGGGGCAGTTTGGCTGAGCCACGAACATATACTGGTGGATTTTATCGGCGCCGACAGCATAGACTCCAAACGGTGGGACAGGCAGAAGGTGATCATGGAAATGGCGCCGTTGCTCGGGCAACTGAAACAATACCATGTCCGTTATTTTGTAGATGCCACGCCCGCTTACCTGGGAAGGGACGTCAAACTGCTGAAGGAACTGTCTGACAGGACAGGCATCAGGATCATCACCAATACAGGCCTTTACGGCGCCCGCGGCAATAAATTCATTCCGCAATGGGCGATGGATATTTCTGCCTCTGAGTTGGCTACACGCTGGATCGCTGAATTTGAAAGTGGCATTGATGGCACGGAAGTAAAGCCCGGTTTTATCAAAATCGGTGTGGATGCCGCTGACCCGTTGGACCCTGTGCATCAAAAGCTCGTAAAGGCGGCAGCGCTGACGCACCTCAAAACAGGCCTGACCATCGCATCGCACACAGGCAAAGCGGTCGGACTCTGGCCGCAACTCGCAATATTAAAGGAAGCGGGTGTTTCGCCGGAAGCCTTTATCTGGGTGCATGCCCAAAATGAAGAAAATAATGATGCTTATCTCAAGGCTGCCGAAGCAGGGTGCTGGATAAGCCTTGACGGACTGGGCTGGGAGCTCGACAGGCATCTGGAGAAAATTCTGTTTGCCCGGGAACATGACATTTTGGATAAAATTTTGATCTCACATGATGCGGGGTGGTACGACCCCCAAAAAGAAATACAGGAGATCAAAGCATATACCAATATTTTCACCAAACTCTATCCTGCGCTGAAATCGAGGGGATTTACCGATGCGGAATTTCATCAATTGCTCTCCGGGAATCCCTCAAAAGCCCTGGCCATCCGTGTGCGCTCCATTGTCATGGAAAATGATTGATTTTTCATGCGGCATTATGGGCCGGTTGCAGAAGTGATTATCTTTGATAAGGACTGATACGCGGATACATAACCTTACCGGAAAAAAATGGAAGCAGAAAATACACTGAATATAGGCCTTGCGCAGATCTCACCCGTCTGGCTCAACAGGGACAAAACCACGGAAAAAATAAAATCATACATCTCCGACGCCGCCGGGAGAAAATGCGACCTGGTGGTTTTTGGCGAGGGGCTGCTGCCCGGATATCCCTTCTGGCTGTCCTTTACCAATGGCGCCGTATTCGATTCGCCTGTTCAGAAAGAGATTCATGCGCATTACATCCGGAATGCCGTGCAGATCGAGGCCGGTCATCTCGATGATATTTGCCGGATGGCCAGAGATCATGAGATTTCCATATATCTGGGCATCATCGAGCGGGCTGCGGATCGCGGGGGTCACAGCCTGTATTGTTCGCTGGTTTTCATCGATAGCGATGGCACCATCCGATCGGTACATCGCAAGCTGCAACCCACTTATGAAGAGCGCCTTGTGTGGTCGCCGGGCGACGGCCATGGATTGCAGGTGCATGACATCAAAAACTTCAGAGCAGGCGGCCTGAACTGCTGGGAAAACTGGATGCCACTCTCTCGGACGGCGCTTTACGGATTGGGCGAAAACCTGCATGTGGCGGTGTGGCCGGGTTCAGTCCGCAATACCGTTGACATCACCCGTTTTATCGCTCAGGAATCCCGCTCTTTTGTCGCATCGGTTTCGGGGCTGATGAGTAGGGACGATATTCAGCGGGATATGCCTCATGCTGCAATGATCTTGAAAAATGCCCCGAAAGTCATGGCTGACGGCGGGTCGTGCATCGCCGGCCCCGATGGCCGGTGGGTGATAGAGCCTGTAGCAAACGAAGAAGGATTGTTCACCGCGGTCATTGATCTGAACCGCGTGCTTGAAGAACGGCAGAATTTCGACCCTGCAGGTCATTACTCGCGGCCGGATGTGCTGAAGTTAACGGTGGACAGGGTACGGCAATCGACGGTAGCTTTTATCTATAAAAAGGCTTGAAAAGTTATGATGATCGGGCAATAATATGGTAGTTGTCTGGAGCGAATATCCGTTTTTATGAGTAATTTGTCGTTGCCTGTTTCATTAATGTATAAGATCCGATCATGAAAAATCGACATAATATCCCCAGGCGCCGTTTCATAGTCCGGGGCACGGGAGGGCTGCTTGCGGCCACTGTTTTTCCCAATATTATCGTTGCCAAAAAGCAAAAGACCCATTCCGTAGCACTGACCGGCACCGGCTGGTGGGGCATGAATATCCTGATGACGGCCATTACTGCCGGCAATGTAAAAGTGGTAGCACTCTGTGATGTAGACCAAATTCAGCTCGATAAGGCTGCCGCCAAAGTAAATGAACTCACTGGCAAGAAACCCCGGCTGTACAAAGACTATCGCGAAATGTTGGAAAAAGAGAAACCCGATATCGCCATTGTAGCCACACCCGATCACTGGCATGCCCTGCCGGCCATCAAGGCGCTCGAGACGGGCTGTCATCTCTATCTTGAAAAGCCCGTCGGCCATACCATCAATGAGGGCAAAGCCATCGTCGCCGCTCAGAAAAGATATGGTGGTGTCGTGCAGGTCGGTTTGCACCGTCATGCGGCGCCGCATAACATCGCAGGTATGGAATTTCTGAAATCCGGTAAGGTTGGAGAGATCAAAATGGTCAGAGCCATAGTGCATTATAATTATCATAACCGGAAACCAGGGCCGGATCGGGAGCCGCCTCCAGGGCTGGATTGGGACATGTGGTGCGGTCCTGCCCCCGGGCACAATTACAATCCTGCCATTCACCCGAAAGGATTCCGCAACTATCTCGACTTTTCCAATGGCATGTGTGCCGACTGGGGTGTGCACTGGATGGATCAGATATTATGGTGGTCGGAAGAAAAGCACCCTAAAACGGTTTACTCCTCGGGCGGAATATTTGAAGAGCATCTCCCGGCTGATGCACCCGACTGGCAGATCGCGACATTTGAGTTCGAAAATTTCACTGCCGAATGGGAGCATCGCCGCATAGGAGGTAACGGCAGCGAAAAGCACAATATCGGCGTGTATTTCTATGGAACAAAGGGTACTTTTCACATGGGCTGGCTCGACGGGTGGACTTTTTACCCCAGTGCCAAAGGAGCTGGCGAGGTGCACATGGATCACACCCTGCACATGCCCGACCATCAGAATATCCCCGAACTTTGGGCGGATTTTATCAAAGCCATTGAGACCGGCTCAAAACCCATAGCTGACATCGAAAATTCCCATTATGCCACCAACATGAGTTTGCTCGCGATCATATCGTACAAGCTGGGAAGAAGCGTGCGGTGGGATGGAGAAAAACAAACGGTGATCGGTGATGGGGAGGCGGTGGCCATGATGAGTCGTAAGTACAGAGCCCCATGGAAATATCCTGAAATCTCATGAAATTCGTATTCGGCTAAACAGGGTATGCATGAAATTTCACCATAAAATATGGCTGTTTTTCTTAGGCGGAGTGGCCCTCTCACTTTATCATTGTACGCCGAAAGAGCAAAGTAAACCGAATATCATATTGATCCTCATCGATGACCTTGGCTATGGTGATATCGGCTGCTATGGAAATACAACAAATTTAACTCCCAATATCGACCGTCTGGCTGAAGAAGGGTTAAAACTGACTGATTTTCACAGCAACGGTCCCATGTGCACGCCCACGCGGGCGGCTATGCTTACGGGCATGTACCAGAACAGGCTCGGGCCGATGTTTGAAGGGCCTCTCAGCGGCAAAACACAATACGACAAAGGAATGCCGCTTGAGGTAGAAACAATTGCCAAATTGTTAAAAAAAGCCGGCTACGCTACAGGAATGTTTGGCAAATGGCACCTCGGCTACCACGAGCCTTATATGCCCGTCAGGCAGGGATTTGATGAATTTGCAGGTTTGCTGGCGGGCGACGGCGACCATCACTCACACATCGACAGATGGGGCAGGGAAGACTGGTGGCACAATGATGTGCTGAAAATGGAGGTGGGTTACAGCGTCGATCTGCTCACAAAGCATAGCATTGAATTTATTGCAAAAAATCATGACCGCCCGTTCTTTTTGTACCTCCCGCATCTCGCCATTCATTTTCCATGGCAGGGCCCTGATGATCCGCTGCACAGGCAAAAAGGCATTTCGTATGAACATGACAAATGGGGAATAATTGAGGACCGTGAAAATGTACATCCTCATGTAAAGGCTATGATAGAGGCTGTGGATGAAAGCACGGGCAGGATCATGGAGGCATTGAAGCGGTGGGATCTGGATGAAAATACACTCGTCATCTTCACTTCCGATAATGGCGGATATATTCACTACAATCATCTTTTTGAGAATATTTCAAGTAATGGACCTTTGCGTGGTCAGAAGGCAGAGGTGTATGAAGGCGGACATCGTGTGCCGTTTATTGCCCGCTGGCCGGGGCATATCGAAGCCGGAACAGTGAGTGATGAAACCGCCATGACTTTTGACCTTTTTCCAACCTTCGCCGCATTGGCAGGCATCGCACCTTCAAAAGATCAGCCTGTGGATGGTGTTGACCTGCGCCCTTTACTTTTCGGTGGAGAAAAATTACCGGATCGAACCCTGTTCTGGAAAATGGACGGAGACATCGCGATCAGGCGAGGCCCCTGGAAGTTGGTGAAAATCGGAGATCAGCCATTTGAACTTTACAACCTCAATGATGACATCGGGGAGCAAAACAACCTGGCAACGGGCCATGAGAAATCAGTGAAAATCCTGTGGCAGGAATACCTGAACTGGCTGGAGGGAGTGAATGAATATTCCAAAAAGTGGGATAAAACAGAATGATTTTATCCCACTTTTTGCCGGAGCAAGTTGAAGTATTAATTGCTTAAATTGAGATTATACACTTTTGCCGCTTCTTCCAATTCACTATTTACCTTATCATCAAGCTTGAAAGCATACAAAACCCATTTGTCATTTGGCTTGTAAAATTCAAATATAAAACGGACCGGTTGTCTGTCATATCTCACCAGGTAGGAATATAACGCAAAACTGTCTGACAAGCGTCTGATAGTAATAAGCTCAAATCCGTAATATTTCCCGATATAGTCTTCGGTGAGGCCATTAACGGTATTTACAAGATTGTCGATCTGGTCTTTCACTCTACTGGTCCAGACATTCGTTTGATACAAATCCCTTACAGCCTGCCCGGGATTTGTTTCGTAGGTTTTAAAAAAATTGTCGATCAGGCTCTGTGGAGTATTCTGTGCAAAAATAGGCCCTGCAACAAAGATGGCTGCAATAAATAGTAGCTTTTTCATAGTATTGTGATTTTGGTTAAAACAAAAAACGGGACGATGAGCCCCTCTATTCCATACTACAAAATACGAAACAAAATCATCTTTTCCTCATGAATGATTCTTAAACCCAAAAATCTCAATAACCTTTCCATTACGAACTTAAACTACTTTAAAATCAGTCATTTCGTTCATACCTGCCTGGCAGGTGTGACTCGTCACCATAAAAGTGCATTATGCCTGCCGGCAGGCCTTCTTGCCAAACGTGCTGATTTTCTTACCGCCATAGCGGCACAAGTTGTACTTTAAACCCTCATAACGAAATTCTACTGAGATTTTTGGGTTAAAAGGGAATAAGGATCAGGATTGAAATTGAGGCTGAAAGACTATCGGAGCATTTTTGTGACCTTAGCAAAGACGTAGAGCATCTCTCTACCGATTTGCAGGCTGCGTTCTATATATGCCTCTGCCTCCTTCACCGTGCCGTCGTATATCTTGGGATCATCATAGGTGATGGATGTGCGGTACTCGGCGCCTTCTACCACCGGACAGGCCTCATCGGCGTCGGAGCATGTCATGATGGCGGCAAAGCCTTCTTTGGGGATACTTTTGTGCTGATATTTTTTTGAAAAGCATAACAGGGATTTTATATCCGAAGCATATTTCACCTTGTATTTCGGATTACTTTTACCGCCTGACTTTTTGATTTTGAATCCCGCTTCTTTTAACGCCCTGACTGCCGAAGGATGAAAAGCGGTTTTTTGGGTTCCTCCCGAATAGGTGTTGATGTGCCCGATGCCGAAATAGTGTGCTGCGGCCTTCGCCCAGATTTGTGCCATATGGCTCCGGCGGGAATTATGAGTGCAAATAAAGACGAGATGGACCTCCTTGCCGGAATCCAGCTTGCCTTTGATATAAATAGCCAGCTCTTCAAGCCTGAGTTTTCTCTCATCCGGTATGCGACCGGATTCTTTGATAAGTAATTGAGTTGTCTGGTTAAGTTTTTCCAACAGCCTTACAGTTGTTCCGACAAAAGTAACAACAAGCGATCAATAGCAGATGTTTGACAAGAGATATTTATTTATAAAAGCAGAAAAAATTATTGTGCTAAGAGGCATATTTTTCATAAAATTCAGAAAATAAAAAAAGGAGCCCGAAGGCTCCCTCTTTAATCGATCAACATAAAATC
>WGED01000220.1 GCA_015492915.1 Cyclobacteriaceae bacterium | reverse complement strand
ATCGTCCCGGCAAATCACAGTATGGGCAGTAATCCCGGCATGGCTGGTAATCCGACCAATACAAAAGAATCGTTATCCGGTGTCGAAAGAAAAAGCGCAAAAAGGATAACTAAAAAAGGCTCTCTTTCCATAGCCGAGCTGGTCAGTGACCCGGAAAAGTACCAGGGCAAGACTGTGCAGGTGAGCGGAGAGTGTGTCAAAATCAATCCGAACATCATGAAACGCAACTGGATACATCTGAAAGACGGAAGCAAAGATGATTTTGACCTTGTGGTTACATCTGATGAATTTGTTAAAGAAGGTGAAACAGTAACATTTAAAGCCACTGTAACCCTGAAAAAAGACTTTGGTGCCGGATATTATTATGATCTAATACTCGAAAACGGAATACGCATAGAATAATCAAATGTGATCGATTTCATGAGAAAACTACTATTTCTGAACATTATACCAAAAAAGGCAGCCCGAACAGGCTGCCTTCAGTTTGATTAAGTTTAGTTAAGCTGACTATGACGAAATGGTCACGTCCTTGCTTACGCCTCCGAAAGTAACGGTAAACGTATTATCGCACGTTCCGTCTCCGTAATCGATCGTTGCCTCGCCAAGCTCATCAACTTTGATCAGTTTCTTACCTGAAACAGGAAGAAACCTATACTCCTCCAGACAACTGCTCTTTACAAGGAGGGGCTCTGTGATTTCAGAAGTATAAGCATATCCCATCCTTGTGGCGCCGGAAGCTGTACCTTCTATTTGCAGTTCAAACTCATCACCACTCATGGTCAATGTATGAGTTCTATCGCTTTCCCTTGTTACTGTAGTGCCATCCGGCCAAGTGATCTTGCCACCAACAATCTCCACCGTAAATACCCACGATTTCATGTCCATTCCGGCATTGGTGTAAATGATGGTTCCCTCCACCTCTACGTCATCAATAAAAAAATCTTTCAGAACGACATAGACCTTTGAACCCTCCATGATCCACAATCCTTCATATTCAACAACGATTATGCCGCTGATCACCTTGCCGTTAGGCGCTTCACAACCTTCGCCGAAATCCACCTCGATCCTGCCTCCGTTCAGATTGCCATCAAATGTCACCTCAGCACAAGCCAGCATGGGATGCGACAACTCTGCCTGTCGTCCTCCCGGATTGGCGTCAGAAGCCAATATCACTGCTCCCGTTACGCTCTCAACAGCATTATAAATTGCCTCCACCGTTTCTTCTCCTTCATAGGAAGCCTGAACTTCTTTGTTAAATTCTGCTCCTCCATTCTCATCCCCACTATCGCAAGCCATGAAAAAGACCGGGAAAAATGCAAGCAGAAATATTAGTTGTTTTTTCATATCCCTTAAAGTTTAAGAATTGATATCCGTTATGATTTTACATCAAAATTTAATACCGGGACAATCTACCCGGTAACCTGTATTCGTACTTTAATATACGCAATCTAAATCACATTTGCCTGAAAAGTACAAATAATTATTAAACTCTTTATATAATAATAAAATAAGAAGATTATACCGGACCATGAAATTCAAGCGATTTCCAATGCAAATCTGGTCAAGGGGTCGCAGTCATTTCAAATTCAAGTGTACCGCCATTTTTTAATTCATTCCAGGTGATGTAGGGCCTTTCAAGTGACCGGCCGTTCAATTTTTTTGATTTGATGTAAATGTTTTTCTCCGAAACGCCATGTGCCAGTATCGTAAAGGTTTTGCCGTCAGGCAATGAAATTTCTGTCTTTTCGAACCGCGGCGAACCGATGTAGTATCTTCCGTCAAGGGGATTGACAGGATAAAAGCCGAGGGCACTGAAAACATACCACGCGGACATCTGCCCGCAGTCGTCATTGCCACAGAGGCCGTCCGGGGCGTCAGTATAGAGCGAATCCATGATCTGGTGCACCCTGAACCGGGTTTTGTGTTCCTTTCCTATAAAATCGTACAGATAAGCCACATGATGGTCGGGCTCATTGCCGTGGGCGTATTGCCCTATCCTG
Source organism: Cyclobacteriaceae bacterium (assembly GCA_015492915.1). GTDB lineage: Bacteria > Bacteroidota > Bacteroidia > Cytophagales > Cyclobacteriaceae > JAAUQL01. The sequence goes on along the minus strand of WGED01000220.1, from coordinate 4,115 downwards.
CCTACGATGTCTTCCGTCCACAGTCCGAGGATCTCGGAGGTCTGCCCGAACAGCGAATCCATCATCATCTCAAAACCCTGCTCACCACCCATCATTGCTATCAGGCTGTCTGTGTTGTGCGGCACGAAAAAGGAATACTGCCATGCATTGGCCTCAACAAAGTGCTGATTGCCGTACTGGCCGTATCGCGGATGGAAAGGCTCATACCATGTGCCGTCGCTGTTTTTGCCGCGCATGAGCCTGTAATCCGGATCAAAAACATTTTTGTAATACTGCGAGCGGGCCATGTACTGGTTGTAAATGCCGTCTGCCCCCAGATGTTTCGCCGCCTGTGCGATGCACCAGTCGTCATAGGCAAATTCGAGGGTCTTCGACACCGTGCCGTGCTTCTCGAGGTCTGCCGGCACATAGTGATATTTGATGTACACTCCGACACCTTTCCTGTCGTGGTTCGAGACATCGACCATGGCCTTCAGGGCCAGGTTTCTGTCAAAATCACCGATGTCCTTGAGAATGGCATCCGCAATGACCGGCACAGCATGATAGCCGATCATAGACCCCCCTTCGCTCCCCATGATCTCCCAATAGGGCAAAATGCCCGTTTGCTCATACTTTGCCAGCATCGATTTCACAAGGTTGTTGTACAAATCGGGATACATGATGATGAGCCACGGCATCTGCGCCCTGAATGTGTCCCACAATGAAAAAACAGTGTATTGTTCATAGCCCTCAGCCCTGACGGTCTGATGGTTGAAGCCTTTGTAACGGCCGTTGACATCAGAATAACGATAGGGTGACAGATAGGTGTGGTAAAGTGCCGTGTATAAAATGCGCTTCAGCTCTTCGTCATCCGTGGTCACCCTCACCCTCGCCAGCTCCTCATCCCATTTGTCTTGCACGGCCTCATGCGTTTTGTCAAAATCCCATCCGAATTGGTCAGCCGTGTGCAGATCAGCCAGGGCCCCGTCGATGTCAGCAGAAGAGATGCCCACTTTCATCAGCACGGTTTCGGTTTTTTTCTTGTCAAATTCAAAAACAGCCTGCAGACCTTTACCGCGCTTTCCCCCTGATATACTGTCCTTTGCGTTGAAAGTCATGAAGTTTACCGGCGCCTGATCAAATTCCATGGCAAAAAAGACTCTTTGCTTTTTGGCCCAGCCGTCAGAAAAACGGTAACCCACGAAGAGGGTGGGACTGCACTGTTCGATGTAGGTGTCAACAGGCCGCCCCCTGTTGATAGCGAATCCTAGATTGAGAATCACCTTGGGGTCATGGCCGTTTTTGTTGAAAGTGTAGCGGTGAAAGCCCGTGAATTCCGTCACGGTCAGCTCCACATCTATGTCGTCATCGAGCAATTTCACATAATAATAACCCGGAGAGGCTTTTTCCTGCTCATGGGAAAAGCGCGACATATATTTGAGCAAAAAGTTTCGCTGAAACTCATCATGCCGCTCCGGATCGTAATATTTCGTGATGTCCAGGCCTGTCTCCTTGCAGTATTTTTCAATAAATTCCTTGGGTTGTGTGAAATACTCCTCCTTGATCTCCTTTGCCGTCGGCATGAAGGAGATATCCGCGAGATCGCCGGCGCCCGTGCCGCTGAGATGAGTGTGGCTGAAGCCCGCGATCCTGTCGTCATCATAGAAATAGCCCGAGCAGTAGAAAGGCCCGCTTTTGCCGTTGTCGGGGCTGAGTTGCACCATGCCGAAGGGCCACGCAGCGCCCGGGAAGGTGTTGCCGTGGCCTGTCTCCACGCTGCCGTCTGTGCCTATGAAGGGATCGACATATTTCGACAGGCTTTCCTTCTTTCCCTCCGAAACGCATGCCGCCCAGAGCAACCCTGCCATGAAAATCAGTACAGAAAATCGTTGATTTCTCATGAAAAATTTAATTAACTCAAATATCATTAACTATTAGTATTACACTACCCTCGAAGGCATCACCTCGTTACAACATCCTGAAAATCACCATCTTCTCATGGCTTGGTTTCGGGTCCGGCTATGAAACCGTGATACCGTCCCATCCAGTAGGCGAGCAGCCACGAACCGCCGTCATCCTCCCATTGTCCTCCTTTGCCGCCGTCGGGATAGTACGGGTTGCGGTTCCATCGGTCAAAATTTCGCTCATCGGCAGGCAGCACATGCAGCAACTGCGGACGGCCGAAACGGCTGTTCACGGAATTCCAGGTGATGTCTTTCCTGTGGCTGTTGGTCATTTTCCATTGCCTCCTGTCCGTCGGGATACGGCGCAGGTTCTCCACCGCACTTTTGATGTCAACATAGTCGGGATCGATGGTGGCTGCCGCAAAATAAAAGAAGGCAGACCGCTCATTGTTCAGCGCGAAATAATGCCTGCGCACGGCGCGGTGCAGCGCCTCGCGGGCGCGCGGGTCCCACTCGAGCTGCAACAGCGGGTACAACGCGCAGAAGGCTAATTGGTTGTCGGAATGATTGTCAAGGTCGGGAAAGACCTTTTTCTCAAGCAACACATTGGCCAGATAGCCGTGCTCCGTGATCAGCTTGTCGTAATGGGTTTTGAACTTTTTGTTGCCCGTGATGTAGTACGACACTTTCAGAAAAGACAGTATCTGCGCCGAATTGAGGCCGTTCTCGAGATAATGCTCCGGATTATCATTGAGCATCTCGGGGTTCCAGAAGCCCCATTTCGTCCTCTCGCCGTCCCAGTCGATGAGCTGATAATTATTGTCAACGATATAGTTCATGATGTCGCCGGCCTGCTTTTTTATCAGCGCTGCCTCTTCCGGGTCATGCCTTGCGATGTGCTCCCAATAGGCATAAAAAGCAAAGAAATGCCCGTCAATCTCATCGCTCGAGGTATCGCTCTTCCATATCATCTTGCCGTCGGGCGTCACGCGCCACCGGGCGTTCTTTTTGCTTCTGAATTCGATGGGCAACACGCTCCGCGCCACCAGCCCGCGAATGCCCGAAGCGTTCTGCAGCATGATCAGGGCATGCATACCTTCCCTGGCCGAATTCTTGTACCGCTCTTCGCCGGTGGCCGCCCAGGCAAGCGACATGGCCACAACATGATAGGCTGTCCACAAGCCGTCGTTGTCATTGTCGGGGATGGTGTGGGAGGTGGAATTTTCCGCGTCATCGAAAACACAGGCGCCCACAAGGCCCAACCGGCGGTGCCATTTGTTGAGGCGCGCTTCGATGATATCAGCCTTCTGTGCGAGCGTCCTCCTGACCGCCGCCAGCATGCTGATGCCGTCTTCCGTTTTGAAATAAACAGGCATGCCGTCTTTACCGAGCATCACTTCCTGAATGTTGTCATTCACGAGGTATCGCTTGCCTGCACGATAATACCACTGCCTGCCTTTCGCATACGGTTTGTACAAAACAGCTCCCTGTGTCGTGCCCAGCCATAAATTGTCGTGGTGGTCTATGGCCATTGAAGTAATTTCTTCCACCGGCAGGCCGTCACGGCCGCGGATGGTCGTCCAACGACCGTCAGCGTCTCTTCTGCTCAGCCCCGCTGGGGTGCCCGCCCACAGCACGCCTCTGCTGTCCGTGGCCATGGCAGTGATATGGTCGGCGGCAGGCCCGCCGATGCCGTATACCTCGTGCCGCATGACCTGCCCCGACTCATTAACGGCAAAATAAAGCCCCATTTCAGTGCCTATCCATGTCGTATCCCTCAGCGTGGCAACGGCCGTGGCCCGCGGTACGAGCGCCCGGGCGTATTCCGAATCCTTAACCAAGGCAGCTTTCTCCTTAAAGAGGGGGAGCACAACCTCCAACTCAGCCCCGGTCACGGCTTTCCGCTCATGCTCGGTGAAGGCCGTATCCCTGACAGGAATATACTTCGTGGCAAAAGTCCTCCGGTTAAGATAATCCTCATAATCCAGCGGCGCCACCGTGTTCGGCAGCCTGAAATCACCGTCGATACGCACTTTTTTGATATTGACGGGATCACCGGGAACAATAAAAAGCGAAAGAAGAATGATTAATAATGTAAATTTCATGATAAACAAAGATTAAATAATCCGGCAGGAGTTTTCTTTTTACTACATCGACCAAAGGAATAAAGACTATTTACTTCCATTTTATTTCAGCAATTTAACAGACCCCCTTTTTTTGAGGATCATGGTT
>WGED01000219.1 GCA_015492915.1 Cyclobacteriaceae bacterium | reverse complement strand
TGACTTAACAATAGTGCATTATGCCTGCCGGCCTCCTCATCAAACGTGCTGATTTCCTTCCCGCCCTAGCGGGACAAGTTGTACTTTAAGCTCTCATTACGAAATCCTATTGAGAATTTTGGGTCGAACAGAAAAAACCGGGGAATAAAAGGCGCTCCCTCTCTCACAGCATTCATGAAAAATCGTCCATTTCTCATGGCCATTGAGGGACAGGAGCCCGCGCTCATGGCATAAACTTAATCCATCCTCTTCACAATGATGCTGACAGGCCCCAGCAATCCTGAAGGCTGCAATTTATCAACCGCTTTCCATGCTTTGTGGGTGGTAAAGGTGTGCGGCTTTCCAAAACCGGAGCCCGGAAAACCGTCGGGGTATTTTTCGTCGCCGACCAGCCTGTTCCACCAGGTGTTGGTCACTTTTACAGTCAATGAATTTTGTCCGTTTTTTACTGCGTCCGTGATGTCTGCGGTCCATGGAGGCTTCCATAAAATGGTAATTGCCTGACCGTTTACCGAAATTTCAGTAAATGAGGCTACTTCGCCCAGATCGAGCATTATTTTTCTGTTCTTTTTGTCATAAAAATTATCAATCCTAAAGGTAGTGCCGTAGGAGGCAGTCCCGGAAAAATGTTTCACACCTTCATCCGGATATTCGGTCCACGACACGAGTGTGTACATGGTGATTTTTTCAGGCGTATCCCAGCCGGAAGGAAAGGTAATTTGCCATGGATCATCAAGCGTAACCGTGGTGTCTGTGATCATTTTTGCCGGAGCCATGAGACTTCGGCTATTTTTCCGGAATACGACAAACACCGATCCGGCAGGGGGCAGGGTGAGACTCATGACAGTCCGGTTGTTCCTGACCTCAAATTCCACACCCTCAGAGTGGCCGTCACCGGCATACCATAGTTCCGGGATTTTGTCATCTATCCTGAACGAACACAGTGCATCAACTTGTTTATTGCGCTGATTTGAGATGAAATATATATCTGCCTCTTCGCTGCGGCGGTGAGTCCATAGTATTTTGTCATTGGCACAGATCATATCGGGTTGCATGCCTATCCGCCTGAAGGCCTCCTCGAGCGATATACCCTGAAAAATCATCCCCTTTCCATAGGAAATTTGATTTTTATTAGTGTCTGTTCCCCACATTTCTCTGGTCATGTCCGCCACTTTTTCGTCGCAGGCCGGGTAATCCCGGAGGCTCGGCGATCGTTCAGGTGGCGAACCAAGGATCGTCGCTCCGGCGTTCACCAGTTCGCTGATCTTTTGCAGTAATCCGGGCCGCATGGTTTCCTGTGGCGGCAGCACCATCATCCTGTATCGCATGCCACCGGGCAGCACCAACCATCCGTCTTTTACCTCGAGCCTGTTCAGGATCACGTCGGCGTTGATAAAATCAAAGTCGTATCCTTCGGGCAGTTGAGGCTTGAGGGGCCCTGTCATTTTCGGCGTATCCTCACCGATGAAATAGCAAACATCGGCTACGTGCCTGCCTTGTTGCAGCATATAGTGGCATCGCCGGAGATAATCTATCCAAACCTTGCTCCGGTCAAACCAGGTATTGTTTCGTTGAAAACTTATACCGAACCAGGCCGTCACGCCCGGCACCTTGTCGTCATAGGGCTGGTGAATGTAAACATGAAGTACCGAATGGTTGATTCCGTTTGCAAAGGCCCAGTCGCCACGCGTCTTCATAGTGGCGGGTGTTTGTCTGAAGTTAAAGCCCGCTGTGTAGGATTCCGCAAAAACCTTCTTTTTCCCATAAATATGTGCTGCCGAAGAGGCCGCCCGGCATTCGATGCTGCCAAGGTTCCAGTAGGGATTGTCAAACCAGAATTCACCCGAGACCTCGTCGCTTTGTCCGCCGTATTGTAAAAATTCGCCGGGGAAGCCCCAATGCCCGTAATTCTCAAGCCATAATTTCAGCCCTTTTTCATGGACAATCTCCCTGAGGCCTCCCACATAATTTTCCGATATCAGATCGGCTACAAGCCTGCGAACGTCCCACAGGAAACGATTCGACAGTGCCCTGTTCTGTACTACTCTGCCGGTAAAAACAGGCAGCCATGGTTTGGGGTCATAACCGTATCGTTCGATGAAGTAGCGTTTCATCACCGGTGACCAGTTTTGTGATCCCGCTTCGTAACTGTCGATAATGATGTGCTTCAAAGATTTCCTTTCTTCGGGAGGGACATTTTCAAAAAAATCCCCCAGATAAGCTTCGAAATGTTTCCGGATTGCGCTTTTGTCAAATTTGTCGCATTCGTAGCCTGTAGCTTGTGGCGGGGCGGGGGCGTTTTTCACTCCCGTAGGAGCCATCCCGGTCCGTAAAATGATCCATTCACCTGCGGGCGCCTGCCATCTGATCATACCCGTTTCATCGATGTGATCGCTGAGATCGATCATAGTGGCTGTGTCAATGACCGGTGTTTCGGTATTTTCATCGATTTCAGGCCACAGATATGCATCCCATGGTGGCAGCGGGTCGGGATACATCTTACCGAGTTGCTTTTCGGCATAATGATCGATAACAGGCGAACCGGATAATTCTATTTCTCTGAATCCCGCCTCCCGGTGATTACTCAGGTCACTGAATATCAGGCGGAAGCTTTTTGATTTTACGGGAGAAAATGCGATGGTCAACGGCGCGAAACGCATGGGGCCGACCGTGAGCATTGTAGTTCTGCGATCGAAGGTAAACCGGTGCAGGGTGCGAAACTGACCGTCGCTGCCTTGCACCAGAAATTCAACATTTGCCACAAATGGTTTTTTGACAGGCAACAACCTGAGACTCCGCATGGTAACAGCATGAGAAAATCGCAAATTTATCATGAACGGGTCGTGCCCGTCCTGTGCGCCAGTCAGCAGGAAGGAAGTGGCTGTATCCCCGTCAAATAATTTTTCTATGCCTTTAACAAAAGGCTGTGTACTGATTTTTTCAATGCCTGGCCTCTCCGTTTTGTCTTCCGGTGCAGGGAAAGCTACAAGCGAAATATCTCTGAAATTTTTGTGTGGTGCAGGAATGCTGTCGTGAAAAACCGCGGGCCCTGTGATGCGCACCTCATTGCTCACCACATATTGCATGGCTTCCTCGGGCTGTATCCAGGGGCCTCCCGACTGCGCCCATCCCGGTCCGTTGAAAAAGCCGATATCCACGCCGAGTTCCTGTCCCTGCCTCACTGCGTGTGCCACCATTTCCCACCATTCATCACTCAGCATGGGAACAGAGCCTTTTTTTCCTCCCGGGGATACCTGCCCGATCAGCGCCTCACCGATGCCAACCCTTGCCATGGCCTCCAGATCTTTGGTGATCCCCTCTTTGGAGATGTTTTCATCGATCCAGTACCAGTACACCCATGGTTTTGTGTTGTCCGGTGGATTTTTGAAACCATCTTTCAAGGAATCCTTTTTTGTGCATGCAGATGTCAGGAGCAAAACAAGGACAAGGGTCTGAACGATTTTCATTCGAAAAACAGATTAATTGTCATAAGAAAAACGATGTCGATACGGCACTGAATTTACAAAAAGC
>WGED01000218.1 GCA_015492915.1 Cyclobacteriaceae bacterium | reverse complement strand
GAGGAGGCATAATGCACTTTTATGGTGACGAATCAAACGTGAACGAAGTGTCTGATTTTAAAGTAATTTAAGCTCGGAATAGAAAGGTTATTGAGAATTTTGGGTTTAATTGTATTTCAGGTCAAACCTGTCGAGGTTCATTACTTTTGTCCAGGCAGCGATGAAGTCCGTTACGAACTTTTCCCTATTATCATCACTGGCGTAAAATTCTGCCAAAGCCCTGAGCTCAGAATTCGAACCGAAGATCAGGTCCGCCCTTGTGGCTGTCCATTTTTCTTCTCCTGTTTTGACGTCAATTCCGACAAATTCCTCTTTGGTATCGTCCGTGGCCTTCCATTCCACGCCCATCTTCAGAAGATTGACAAAAAAGTCATTAACAAGCTTGTCTTTGCTGTCCGAAAAGACGCCCTTTTTGCTACCGTCGTAATTGGCGCTGAGAGCGCGCATCCCGCCGACCAATACCGTCATTTCCGGCGCTGTCAGAGTTAAAAGCTGAGCCTTGTCAACGAGGAGTTCCTCCGTGGAAATGGTGTATCTTGTCTTCAGGTAATTGCGGAAACCGTCAGCCATCGGCTCCAAAAGATTAAAGGAGTTGATATCTGTTTGTGCCTGGGTGGCGTCCGTGCGCCCGGGGGTGAAAGGCACTTCATAATCATAACCGGCATTCCTTACGGCTTTTTCTACTCCCGCCGTACCGGCCAGCACGATGAGGTCAGCCATTGATACCTTTTTTACCCCATGCCCGGCGTTGAAGTTTTTTTGTATTTCTTCCAAAACAGCCAGCACTTTTTTCAGTCGCGGCGGATTGTTCACTTCCCAGTTTATCTGAGGTTTCAACCGTATTCTTGCCCCGTTGGCGCCTCCCCTTCTGTCCGAATCACGATAAGTCGAGGCCGAGGCCCAGGCAGTGGTCACCATGTCGCTGATGGATAACCCTGAATTTAATATTTGTCTTTTCAGGTTTTCAATATCGCTTTTGGTAATCATTTCATAATCGGCAGCCGGAACAGGGTCTTGCCATATCAGGTCTTCCGCCGGGGCTTCCGGCCCGAGATAAGTGGATTTCGGCCCCATGTCACGATGCAGCAGTTTAAACCATGCTTTGGCAAAAGCCTTATCAAACAGATCCGGGTTTTTATAAAACCTCCTGGCGATTTTTTCATATTCGGGGTCAAAACGTAAAGCCAGGTCGGTGGTAAACATGGTGGGTTTGTGCATTTTATCCGGATCGTAAGCATCGGGCACCTTCATTTTTGGCTCTTTGGCCACCCATTGGTGGGCGCCTGCAGGGCTTTTTGTCAATTCCCATTCATGCTCGAACAAACTAAAGAAAAACATGTGCCCCCATTTGGCAGGAGTGGGTGTCCACACCACCTCCAGACCCGATGTGATGGCATCCGGACCCTTCCCGGATTTATAGTCACTTTTCCACCCAAAGCCCTGTTCCTCTATGGCTGCCGCCTCAGGATCAGGCCCTACATGGGACGCGCTTGCCGCACCATGCGCTTTGCCGAGTGTATGCCCTCCCGCAATCAATGCTACGGTTTCTTCATCATTCATCCCCATTCTTCCGAAAGTCTCACGGATACGTTTTGCAGCGAGCACCGGATCCGGGTTGCCGTTCGGCCCTTCGGGGTTTACATAGATCAAGCCCATTTGCACGGCTGCCAGCGGATTTTCAAGCTCTCCGTCCTTGTAGCGCTCACTGTTGTCAAGCCATTTCTCCTCGGAGCCCCAATAGACATCGTTATTGGGCTCCCAGACATCTTCCCTGCCCCCGGCAAAACCGAACGTTCTAAAACCCGTAGATTCAAGCGCCACAGTGCCGGCAAGCGGGATCAAATCCGCCCAGGAAATCTTGTTGCCGTACTTTTTCTTGATCGGCCAAAGCAGTCTTCTGGCCTTGTCGAGATTTGCATTGTCAGGCCAACTGTTTTGCGGGGCAAAACGCTGTTGTGCAGATCTTCCCCCGCCGCGGCCATCACCCGACCGGTAAGTTCCGGCATTGTGCCAGGCCATCCTGATCAGTAATCCGGCATAACTCCCGTAATCGGCCGGCCACCAATCCTGAGAGTCATGCATAAGCTTGCGCAAGTCAGCCTTTAAGGCCTCGTAGTCCAGGCTCTTAAAAGCCTTTACATAATCAAAATCCGGATCCATCGGGTTTGTCAATGAGGAATGCTTGCGCAGCAAACTCAGATTCAACCGATTGGGCCACCATTCGCTGTTGGCAGTTTCTCTTAAATTCAAATTGCTTTTCTTCGCGGTTGCCCCTGAGGCCCCGTCTGTCGCCTTGTCATTGTTTTCTTCGCTACAGGCAGCAAAAAACAATAACAGCATGATAAATGTTGCTAATCTTTTCATTTTTTTACGTTTTAAGTGAATACGAAACAAATATAGAGGGATGGAGTGCTATAATTCAAATTGATATTTTATATATCTGTATAGACAATATCTATATTAATTGCATTACAATAACCTGAATATACCATCGCGCTGAATGCTTACCCCCGCTTGGAAGCAGCCGCAGGACCAAGTCTTTTTCAACTCATAAAAAAATGCCAATATTTTCATGGCGGTTAGCGAAAGGGTATACAAAGGGGCTGTGATATCGATTGCCGGAAAATATTACGCTGAAAATTCCTGAAATATGGCATCATCCTGTTAAATTGGGGAAATACAAAAATTACTGAAATCTCATGAGAAATCTAAGTAAAGTGGCGCCGGGATGGTGGGACTACACCACACTCGACAAAGACCTGCTCGACGAGGCCGCTGCTCTGACCGAAAAAGACATAATAAATCTCGAACGTGATGGTTTTGCCATCCGTTTTTATGATACCATCGAGGAGTTTTATCTCGCTGAGGCGCTCGAATATATCACCGCTTGGCAGCAGGCCACTGAGGATGAGCCGGCAGGCATCTGCGGCCCCATCGGGCCAACTGAGCAGTTGCCCCTCGTGGCACGCATCGTCAACGAACTGGGCATCTCTTTAAAACATTGTCATTTCTGGGGAATGGACGAGTGGGTGGTCGATGGCAAAGAAGCTCCTATTGAGTTTCTCATGAGCTTTGCCCGTGCCGACATGGAGTTATGTTTTAGCCGAATCAGACCCGAACTGGCCATGCCGAAAAAGAATATCCACTTTCCCGCTGCCGATGCCGATGAATACATCAAGAGCTGGGATAAGGCACGATGTGTGATCATGCAGGGTGGCCAGGGTGAAGTAAAACACTGGGCATT
>WGED01000217.1 GCA_015492915.1 Cyclobacteriaceae bacterium | reverse complement strand
TATAAGAGACAGCATTTTTCGTATCGGTAGAGCATCTGCGCAACAGCAGGCTCAACAATAAGCCTCTGATCATAGGCAGCAAGAGCGACCGCGGCGTGGTGGCAGCATGTAGCTATGAAACACGAAAGTTTGGAGTGCATTCCGCCATGCCTATGAAGCTGGCACTGCAACTCTGCCCCGACGCCATTGTGATCAGTGGCGACACAGGGGCATACGGCAAATTTTCAGGCATAGTCACGGATATCATCCGGGAAAAAGCGCCCCTCTTCGAAAAGTCATCGATCGATGAGTTTTACATCGACCTCACCGGCATGGACCGCTTTGTCGGTTGCTACAAGTGGGCCATCGAATTGCGGCAAAAGATCGTGAAAGAAACGCATCTGCCCATCTCCATGGGGCTGTCGGTAAACAAGCTGGTATCGAAAGTGGCGACAGGCGAGTGCAAGCCTAACGGTCAGAAACAAGTGCCCCGCGGCCATGAAGCGGAGTTTCTCGCTCCGCTCTCGATCAGGAAAATACCCATGATCGGCAAAAAGACGGCGGATTTCTTTTATGAAATGGGCATCACGAAGATAAAAACGCTACGGGAAATGCCTGTGGAGATCCTCGAAGCCACCTTTGGCAAAAATGGCCGCGTCATCTGGAACAAAGCCCACGGCATCGACAACAGCCCCGTGGTACCGTACGTAGAGCGCAAATCGATTTCGACGGAAAGAACCTTCGGGCGCGACACCATCGACGTGAAAAGGATACGCTCCATCCTCACAGGCATGACGGAAAAACTGGCTTTCCAACTGAGACAGGAGCAAAAGCTGTGCGCCTCTATCGCCGTGAAGATACGCTACTCCGACTTCGAAACGGTGAGCCGGCAACAACTCATCCCCTACACCGCGTCCGACAAAGCGCTCATCAAACGCGCGCTCGACCTGTTTGAAAAACTCTACACGCGGCGGGTGCTGATACGACTCGTCGGCGTGCGGCTGAGCAGACTGGCCCACGGCAGCTACCAGATCAACCTGTTTGATGACACGCAGGAGGAGATACGCCTGTTCGAAGCGATGGATCGGATAAAGACCAAATACGGCAGTAGCTTGCTGATGAGGGCATCGGCATTGACAGAGTGAGAGTGAGAAATGCGCTTGCAGGGCGCCGGATTATTACCATGGGAAAATAGCCGATTTTTCATGATTGTAGCGCAAATTGCGCCCTATCAAAAAAAGAGAAATCCCGGACAGAAACCAGATGTTTTTTGATGAGAGCATCAAAATTATCCGAATAATTTTTGTCCTTTTGTAACAAATTATCAGGTTATCCTTTCCCGTGCCGGGGGCATGAAAAATCGCTATTTTCTCATTAAACCCAAAATTCTCACCAGGATTTCGTTATGAGAGGTTAAAGTACAACTTGTCCCGCCAGGGCGGGAAGAAAATCAGCACGTTTGATGAAGAGGCATAAGGCACTTTTATGGTGACGAATCAAACGTGAACGAAGTACCTGATTTTGAAGTAATTTAAGCTCGGAATAGAAAGGTTATTGAGAATTTTGGGTTAAAACTTCACCACGACTTCCGCACCCTTATAAACCACCGATGCATCATAAGATCGTGGTTTTTCCATGCCACTTTTCAGGCTCCGGCCCGAGATGACAACATTGAACTTGCGCTCTTTAATCATGCCGACGAACTCTCCTTTCCTCTCCCCAATGGTCAGTTGCCCCTTAGTATCCTCCCATGTGAATGTGATGGTCGAAAAGGCGCCTTTTTCATAGTTGTAATTGTCATTCTCGTCTTCATAAAGGGTGAACGAAGCATCCGCGCCGGGATAGATGCGTATCTCCAGCGGGTTGTCAGGCTTCTCGCCCGCATACTGCATCACAGGTCCCATGGGCACGATGGAACCGGCTCTGACGAAAAGCGGCATCTCATCGATGGGTGCTGGGACCTCCACCTGCTGCCCTCCTTCAAACTGCTCACCCGTCCAGAAATCGTACCATTGGGCGTCTGCAGGCAGATAGACGGGGTAGACCTTTGCAGGGGGAACTTCCTGGGTGCCAAGGGCTTTCGCTTCCGTAGGTGTGATCCACGCCAGCTTGGTGATGGCGCCGCCCAAGGTCTGATAGTATTCCATTTTGAGCGGATAGCGTCTCCCCTTCTCCAGCACAATCTTGCCCATGTTCACCGTCACGCCGTGGTCGGTCCAGTTGTCATTGACCAGCTTGCCGTCCACCCACACCCTGATACCGTCGTTGGACGTTGTCACAAAAGTATATTCGCCACTATGCTCGGCCAGCACCTCACCCGTAAAACGGATGCTGTAATAGTGTTGGTTGACGCCTGCAGGGCACGATTTGCCGTCATTCCAGTCAAAATCCAGTTCGCTCTCTACCTTCGTCGTCACGAGCGTATCGAAATGTTGGCCGTTGTAAAATTCCGTTGTCAGGCCTCCGGGCTTACCATTGGCATCATAAAGCAACCTTGCAGGGATCACCTTGCCGATGTAAGTATGCTCGAAATACATCTTTTCCGTCACGGGCGTCACGAGAAAGGCCGGGCCGAACATATACTCATTATCAATATTATATATTTCGGGGTCGTCAAAGTCAAAGGCCAGCCCGCGCATGATGGTATAGTCATTCTGTGTCACCATTCCCGCAAGAGAGTAGATGTAGGGCATCAGGCGGTAGCGCAGCTTGTCGAATTTGACGAGCGATTCATAGGCCCATTCGCCCTTGCCGCCAAACTGCCACACCTCGCGCGGCGTGCCCGTGCCGTGCGACCGGAAGATGGGGCAGAATGTGCCGAACTGGTACCAACGCACATAGATCTCACGGTAGGCCTCGTCCCTGCAACCGAGCGGATTGCCGGGGATGAACGCCCCGATGTCGGTCGTCCAGTACGGTAAGCCCGTGTAGGTGAAGTTGAGCCCCGCGGATATCTGGTTGCGCAGCACCTGCCATGTGGCCGTGATATCGCCCGACCAAGTGATACTGCCGTAGCGCTGCTGTCCCGCAAAGGCGGAGCGCGTCAGGATACAAACGCGCTTGTCTCCGGTGGTCTCGCGCTGATGCTCATACACCCCTTTGGTGGACATCAACGAGAAGGAATTGAGATAGCGCGCCCAGGTGCCCAAATGGTTGTTTTTCAGCTTCCTAGCCTCTTCCACCCTCTCCTTTGGTGTGTCGCCGACAAACTCAGGTTCGGTGGCATCCATCCACCACACATCCACGCCTATGGAAAAAAGGTGTTTATTGAGCCATTGCCAGTACAGGTCGCGCGCGGCGGGGTTGTAGGCGTCGTAGAGCCTGCCGGGCCTGCCACCCTTGTAATTCACGATAAATCCATGGCTGGCCATGTCCTTGTACACATTGGTGATGGAGTCGAACACAGGCCAGATGGAGATGGCGTAATGCACATTCATATCGTGGATTTCCCTGATCATCTTTGCGGGTTGCGGAAATTTGGCGCTGTCGAACTCGATGGCGTTCCAGCCGTGCTTGCCCCAGTACATCCAGTCCTGCACGATAACATCGAGCGGCACTCTGCGGCGGCGGTATTCGCGCACAGCACCGACAATCTCGTCCTGTGTGTGGTAGCGCTCCTTGCTCTGCCAATAGCCATAGGCATAGCGGCCGAACATGGGCACTTTTCCCGTCAGGGACCTATAGCCCGACATGACCCCGTCCAGATCCGCTCCCGTAATGAAGTAATAGTCAATGCCGTCGCCCACTTCCGACCAAAGGTGCGCGCCGTCCGTGCCGTCATGGAATTTCGTCATGGAGTAATTATCCCACAGGATGCCGTAGTTTTTCGTCGAAACGATGACGGGCACCACGGCGATGCGGTTCTCCTGCACAAGCGTGACATCATGGCCGCGGTAGTTCATGATGCCGTCCTGATGCTGTCCGAGACCGTAGATAGCCTCATTGTCATCGAACGTGAAGCCCTGCCGCACATGCCACGCCTGCTCCTCCCCTTCAATCTCAGCCTGTTCAAGCATGTATCCCTTTTCAGAAAGGATTTTATCTCCATTTTCATGAAAAAAAGTGATATTTCCCGAATTGATATCGTATCGTACCTTTAGTGCTTTGGTCTTCACGACCACCTCATTATCCATCTCTTCCACCGTCCAGTCCGTAAATTTTTCATGATTTTCAGTCACTATCAAACTCTCCCTGAAGATGATGTTATCGTTGGCAACGCGCCTGATATGGATGATGTGATCGCTCCTGGGATCGATAACCAGCACACCTTCTCCTTTCGAAATACGTACTAAATCATCATTTTTCCATATCTCAATCTCTTGCTCTGAAGTGCATCCGGCGGCCAGCAAACCCGCCATTAATATTACTGTCAGAAATTGTCGTATAATCATATTATCAGTGGTTTTTCAAGTATTTCTCCATTCCCTTCATTATCTATTTTACTGAAAACGCAAGCATTCATCCTATCCTTTTCATGGATAATTGCAACCTGTCTGTAAAGCTAAGATTAATACAACCTGATTTCTCAATCATTTCCGGCCGGATGAATTTTCCAGTATCTCTATCATCGCCTTTCGGTATTTCATGATCACCGCATAATCAGTATCGTAGTCGATGATCAGGCGACTGATGGAGGTGGCCTCTTCCTGGCCGGCTGTGATTTTCAGTATCGCTTCATCCAGAAAAGATTTTGTCTGACCATCCGCAATATCCTTCAGCATGGTCAGCATGATATAATCCTCCACTCCATCACGGTAGGCCTCCCAGCGCCGTGAAGGCACAACGGTCTGCCCGTCTTCGTACACGAGGCTGTAGGCATTGCCACCCGTGGCAGGCTGGTTTGCCAGCCAGATGTTGCCGTAATTGTATGTCCAGATGCCGCTGCCGGTGAGCCCGTAGCGGAATGCCAGCCATGGCTGCATGCGATAGAGCCCCAGCGGTTTCAGCATGCGCGCATGGCCCGGAGCTTCATAAGCCCAGACCTGTGCGCCGGTGCTTTTATAAAACTCCAGCAGGCGTTTATCCTCCTTCAGCAGATCGATCTGCGGCATCCAGATATCGATGTATTTGGCCGCTTCCGCGGAATTTTCAGGCGAAACCATGCCTGCAGGGTCACAATATATCTGCACATTCGGGTCCGCCTCTTTGGAGAGTTTTGCCACTTTGATCAGCATATTCGCGACCGACATGCCTGTGAGCCAGGGCTCATCGTATGGATAAAGAGCGAAATCTTCATAACCGAAACCCATCGCCTTCAAATGGGCAACATAGCGCCTGAGGGCAGCCTTATAGGCTTTTTCCCATGGCTCGCTCCATATCGGTGCTTCCTCCGGGCCGGTTACAGAATTCTGAAAAGAAGGTATGAGCACGATACCTTTGCCCTGATATTTTTTCATCCATTTGTCATGCCTTGTCCAGTCAGGCTCAACGGTCAGGTTGCCCGCTGCATCATACTGTTGCCTCGGCGCACCCACGCTGAAAACGGTCGTGCGATGAGCGAGCAAATCATCCAATCGCTTTTGGTTAAGTGGCGCTTCGGGGTCAGTGTCAAAATGAGCCCATGTGTAAAAATGATAGGGACTTTTTTCCGGCAGGGAAACGGAGGAGACATGCAAGTTCAGGGGTATCTCCGCCTCAGCGTCATCCATGCCCGGCGCCAGCAGCTTCAGGGTTCCTATGTAATCACCACCCTCCAGCCCATGGGTGTTAAAAGTGAGCCATAATTGCCTGTTTCCCATAGGCGGAACAAGGATAATGCTCCCTTCATTCAGCAATGGCAAAGCGTCAGGTACTGTTCCGCCAAAGTCCGTGCCTGCCTCCACGACTTCGCGAAGCTGCAAAATATGCTCATTTTTCATGAATTTTTGGCCAATACTGCTCCACTCAACAGGCATGACCTTGATGTGCAGCGGCTCTGCGCTGAGGTTGGTCACATAAACGGCCCTGCTCTCATATTCATTGCCGAGGGCCAGCAATTCCAACTTTTCTGCGCGAATATCACCTTTGGGATAAATCTCATGTGCCGGAATATTATCCCAAGGATTGGGATCTTCCCAACAGACAAAAGGTGTCATGACCCCTGCCCTGCGTTGCGCTGCCAGAAATCGCGTAAAACTCATGTCCCTGTCTGATTCCTCCCTTTTCTCTTGTGCAATTTTTGCGTAAGCTGCCTGGTCTGCATCACTCATCCCGGCAAAAGTTGCCGCATCCCTTTCAAGCATCTTTTGCCTGATGATCATTGAATTTCTGAGTATTTCGATCATTTCAATATCCGTCAGGCGTCCTGGCACGACGGAAGTTTTCAATTCATCAAGTTTCGTGAGTTTATCTTTGAAAAAATCGATATCCGCGACAAAACCATCCGCACTCACATCATATCGCGTTCGCGAAATGCTGCCCGAAGTTTTGTCAAAAAGCGTAATCTCCAGGGTATGATCTCCAGCATTCAGCAATGAAAATTTCGCTGTTTTTTCATGTTCACCTTTTCCGATAAGCTCCAGCGTGGTGACAGTGCGGTCATCAACAGCAGATAGAGAAGCCTGAAACAGGAGTCCCGTTTCTTTGATTTCCTGTGGCAATTTCACCGTTAATCTGTTTTCTCCCAGCAAGGCCTCTAACGATCCGCCATCTTTAGTTTTAATCTTTTTTTCATGAGAAAATGATGATTTTTTCAGCTTCTCTGCCCGCGAGGGCACATAGCCCGTCCGCTGCACATTACCGCGCCAACTGCCCCAGAGCACCTTGCCGCTCTTTGCTTCATCAATTTCCAGTTGCACGATCTTCCCCGGGTTTTGGGATACCATGTAGATCTCCAGCCTGCCATCCCCGTCGAGATCGGTTACAGCCGGAGCGCTGTTGGTGCCACCCATTACGGGAATGCGCTGAATCTCATGCCCTGTGTTGTCCAGAATGATCACAGCGTTCTCCCTGCGGATGCCCGTTACCAGTTCAACCCTGCCATCGCCGTCAAGGTCAGCGATGCCCGGAGGAAAGAAAATGCCATGACCCTCCAACTCTGTGGCCCATTTCCTTTTGCCGTCAGGCGAAAAGCAATAGATCGTCGTCGATTTGTCAACATCAATAATCTCCGTAATGCCGTCACCATCGATGTCAGCCACTGCCAACGGCCCGTAGCCGTGCAGCGTCGTCC
>WGED01000216.1 GCA_015492915.1 Cyclobacteriaceae bacterium | reverse complement strand
TTCCAGGACTAAGGCGCACCGTTCGGATCCCCATCATTTCAATTACCGCGACTGCACTTGTTTAAAAACCCTTCATCCAAATTTCATGAAAAAATCATCCTTTTTTCATGGTTTTTCCACCGGTTCGCTGATAACGCCGAGGTACCGGCCCATCCAGTAGGGCAGCAGCCAGATATCGCCTGCACTGTGCTCCGACATGCCGTTGCCATGGGTCCGGTCGATATTGAACATATTGCCATTGTGACGCTGCACGGGGCGTTCATCCGGCGGTAGTACTTCCCTGGTCGTCTGCATCCTGAAGTTGGGCTCTATGAATTCGATGTCTTTTCTATGGCTATTCACGATCACCCAGTCGATAAGGTCCATGGGGTGCTCACGCAGGTACCACATTGCATTGTCCAGATCGAAGTCGGGTGTGCCGGTCAGGGCGGTCATGATATTCCAGAGTCCTTCTTTCTCAGGCCTTTCCGCCTCCCAATGATCGATGATCGCATCCTTGAAATGTGCTTTCAGCGTATCATTGAACGCATAACGGTACAATCCCCAATAGCCGAGGAAATACATCTCATCGTCCGAGTGGTTCCACGATGCCGACAGCATCCTCGCATGGCGATCGGCATCCTTCGGCGCAGGGCCTACGTCCTTCATCGGGCGCATGAGGTTTTTGAAATATCCGTATATGTTCATCAATTCAAACGCCTTATCCTTATACTTCTCCTTACCGGTAAAATGATACGCCGTCTGCAGCATGGCGATGATGTTTGACGAGTTGATTTTCCTGTCTCCCACCATCTCGGGTAGTCCGTTAACATAATCGGGATGCCAGCGCCCCCATTGCGTCGGCTTGCCATCGTAATCAACCAAATACATGTCGTTGCGCACGATATGGCTCATGAGCGTATCGATGAGTTCGATGGCCTTATTCTTCAGAGCCGGCTGGTCATCCATCAGTTCGGCGATCACACCAAAAACAAAAATATGACCGATAGCTTCATCACTGCTCGTGGTGGCTTTCCAGTCCCACTCCGGATCGGAAGAATGCTGCCAGCGGTGCGGATCGGAGAGCCGGGCAATGTATCCGCTTCGCGCGAAAGAACGGGACGGAAAACCGGGGACGGGATTGACGGTATATAACCGCTCCATCGCATCGAGCGACTCCCTGACATTTTGCAGCGCCTCATCCGATTTGGTGACCACATAGCGGAATACCTCACCACCGAGGTACATCGAAGTCCACAGGCCGTCATTGTCAGAGTCCCTCAACTGACCCGTATCCACATTGCCCTTCTCAAACAACCTGATACTGGCATTGAACCCCAGCCTGATATGCCTGTCGCGCACCTGCTGTTCAAAATACATCGCTTTGTCATGGAGCGTCATGGTGTCAAAGACGATCCTGCCCAGCCCGGCGTCGGTGAGGATGAGCACCGAATTGTCCTTGCCGGCAGCAATGTGCTCCACCTCATTGCCGGGGAGCCAGCGCTCGCCGTTGTAATAATTGAACTTGCCGTCATCGCGCAGCATAAAAGCCCCTTTCGTCGAGCCAAACCACAAATGGCCGTCAATTTCTTCCACCGCCGTGATCTCCGTCCACGGCAGCTTGTCGTGCAGCCCGCCGATCTGCCGGCCTGTAGAACCATCCACTTCCAGGTAGCCTTTTCCCGTACCGACGATCAACTTACCGCCGGCTACGGCCAGGGCAGTTAACTGACTGCCATCCATGACTTTGCGGATATTTTTTTGTGCCGGATCAAAGATGCTCAATGATGAGGGGCCAAGCACCCAGTACCGGTTGCCCTGCGGATCAAACCGGATCGCCGTCACGGCTTCGGGTGCTTCTTCTTCCCATGCCACCTTGTCTTCGACTAGAAATTTTAAAGTTTTTCCATTGCTGATCAGAAATTGAAAATCCCTGCCCGGCGCCATGATCTTTGCATCCGGCATGTCATGAAGAATATATAATTTTCCCGCCCAGGCATTGCTAAATACTGCTTTATCATCGAGATACACAAACTGATCGTCCAAAAGGCTGAAAGCGGCAATTTTCTTATCTTCCAGCGGCCGGTAAATTCTGTCTTTGACCAGGGTGCCCGGATACAGAAACTGCCCGTCGTGCTTGCGCAACAGGCCCTTGTCTGAGAGTACTTGTATTACCCCGTTGCGATCCATAAAAACCGTCAACAGGTGCTGATCCTCCGCTTCCTTGTAATATTTAATGCTGTAATCCTGCACATAGGGTACATCGCGGTAAACGGGTTGAGCATTGTCTGATTGCTCGTGAGAAGACGCCGTGCATGCCATAAACCATAGGACCGGCATCATGAGCGCTATAAAAGATATTTTTTTCATTGGGATTTTATTGATTTTTAAAAAAACGATATAGAAAAGCCGTGTAAAAAATACCGGCTGATATTTGATTATAATACTGATTTTAAGCGCTTTCGGGCTATCATTTTTTTCTGTCCGGAACATTTAATGTGTTGTCAATCGAGATGAGTATGCAGTGC
>WGED01000215.1 GCA_015492915.1 Cyclobacteriaceae bacterium | reverse complement strand
TTATTGACCATGGATTTTGAGCTGAAAAAGCAGCTGCCCTGTAAATTGGGAAGTGTTCTGATCAGATCGATTTGAGCCGGAATCTCATCCGGATTACGCCAGGCTTCCGATTTTGACCGGCCATTGACCCGGTACATGCCATGGCCAATATATACAGGCACATCGTAGTTATTATCATTCCACCAGTGAGCCAGCACATTATAATCCGCCAGCTTAAACCCACGATACCAATAAATCTGCGGTATTACATAATCGATCCACTTTTCCTCCATCCACTTCAGCACATCAGCATACAGATCGTCGTAATTGGTCTGCCCTGCTTTGGTATCAGACCCTGCCGGATCGACCGAGGCGTTGCGCCACACGCCAAAGGGACTGATGCCGAATTTCACCCACGGTTTGACGGCGCGTATGGTGTCGTGCAGCATTTTTACGATTATGTTTACATTTTCGCGCCGCCAGTCATCCATTTCGCTTTCGCTAAATCTCCCCCCGTATTTTCCGAAGGATACGCTGTCGGGAAATTCAATGCCCGCGATTTTATAGGGATAAAAATAATCATCCATGTGAATGGCATCCACATCATATCGCGACACAATATCACCTACCACTCTTGTGATGTGCTTCCTTACTTCCGGCACGCCGGGATCGAAATATATTTTGTCGCCATATTGCAGAAACCACTCCGGATGGCGATAAACCAGTAATGTGGTATCGAGCTCCATGAGCAACAACAGATCGCGGTGTTGCTTTGTCGTCAGCCGTCCTGTTGTATTGGAAGAATCATTTACAATCAGTTCATTGATCACCTTCTTCAGTGTATCGAGATGTATATGTGTGGAATCTCTGTAAAACTTCTCGGCACTGAAGACAGCCCTGTAAGGATTGAGCCAGGCATGAAATTCCATACCTCGTTCATGTGCTTCCTCAATCATAAAAGTGAGGGGGTCATATTCCGGCTGTGGGCTTTGACCTTGCTCTCCCGTCAACCATTCCGACCAGGGTTCATAATCCGAGCGATACAGGGCATCTGCACTAGGGCGCACCTGCACGATTACGGCGTTCATGCCATTGCGCTGGTGATGGTTGAGAATGGTGCGAAATTCCTCACGTTGTTTCTCTGGTGTCAGGTCTTGCCGCGTGGGCCAATCGATATTCACAACCGTTGCGATCCACACACCCCTGAATTCACGCTTGGGCGGGGTCTGCCCTTTGGCGCTCATGAAAAAAAGGCAAAAAATCATAGTGATAAAATAAACTATGCTGCGGTCGGGATTTAATATCGGGCGGATCATCGTCAGCGCGTTTTGTTAAGTTATACTATTCAAATATAACATGTTCATGACTTTTCAGGTTAAAAAAACCGCTGTTTAAAATGATACCCCTTCTCAGGGCTCTCACGACACGGGAAATTCCGGCAGACGAATATTCATGAGAAAATGCCTGTTTTTTCATAAAGTGAATGAAGGGGATGTAGGATGCTTTATTTCACAATATTGCCGAAATTTGTTTGCGTTCTGCTGCCTGTTCATTAAAATTGAATAAAGTCGTAATCACCCCAAACTCATGAAGGGAACCGCCAAGCAAAAGATGTACGAAATGATTATTGGTAGTGTAGGACAACGGATGACCAGGTTGCGCACTGTATTGCCATGGATTTTTGGCATATTTTTCATAACAGGTACCTACGGACAGGAAGGGCCAAAGCGCTTCACGAAGCTGGAGCCCGGACACACAAACATCTGGTTTAACAATGAACTGAAAGACACGCCCGGGGCCAACATCATGATCTATTCCAATTATTACGGCGGCGGTGGCGTGGGTATCGGCGACGTCAATAATGACGGCCTCCAGGATATTTTCTTTGCGGGAAATCTGGTCGGGGACCGGCTATACCTCAACAAGGGCGACATGGTATTTGAAGATATCACAGAGCAGGCGGGGATCAGGGACAATGGCGGGTGGTCTTCAGGCGTATTGTTTGGCGATGTAAATGGCGACGGATGGACGGACATCTATGTAACGCGCGAACTTTACGACGACAACCCCGAACTGCGCCGCAACAAGCTCTATATCAACAATGGAGACAATACCTTTACGGAAAAGGCAGCGGCTTACGGCCTTGATGACAGCGAGCGCACACGACATGCCACCTTCATTGATTTCGATAAGGACGGCGATCTGGACATTTTTTTGCTCAATCAGCCTCCCAACCCCGGTACCTATTCTAAATATACCACCGACGATCTTCTCAAAGAGGAATATGCACCCCGATTTATGGAAAACCGGGGAGATAAATTTGTGGATGTAACAAAGACTGCAGGCCTGCTCATGCCCTGCTTTCCCAACAGCGTTACGGCCAGCGACCTGAACAACGACGGGTGGACAGACCTGTGGATCGCCAATGATTACTGGGTGCGCGATTTCATCTATATC
>WGED01000214.1 GCA_015492915.1 Cyclobacteriaceae bacterium | reverse complement strand
TTTATGACCCTTCCACTACCTTTACATTGAACTAAAAACTTAAAATTATGCCTGACACCATAGAAAAAGTAGAAGTGGCTGCCATCAAGGAGCTCGCTTTACAGATCCGGGGAAGACTTATATTTCCCGAAGATGATGATTATGACGAAGAGCGAAAGATCTACAACGCCATGATTGATAAGCGCCCCGGAATGATCGTCAAATGTGTTGATGTCGCCGATGTGATCGCTTCGGTGAATTTCGGCCGTGAAAATGATGTGCTAATTGCCGTTCGCGGAGGAGGTCACAACGGGGGCGGTCTTGGTATTTGTGACGGCGGCATGGTTATCGACCTTTCCGGCCTCAAATTCGTTCTCGTAAATACAGATGACAGCACCGTTCGTGTGGGTGGCGGCAACGTGTGGGGCGAGGTGGATCATGCTACGCACCCATTCGGGCTCGCCGTGCCGGCAGGGATTATTTCCACCACGGGCGTAGGTGGCCTCACGCTGGGTGGTGGCGTTGGCCATCTGTCGAGAAAGTACGGTCTCACCATCGATAACCTGTTGGAAGCAGACATGGTACTGGCTGACGGATCGTTCGTGACCGTAAACAAAGACAATCACGCTGATCTTTTCTGGGCCATTCGCGGTGGCGGTGGTAATTTTGGCATCGTGACCTCTTTTAAATTTCAGGCTCACCCCGTGAAAACCGTGATTGGCGGTCCCACCTTCTGGCCGATAGAGCGGACGGAAGAGATCATGAAATGGTATCATAATTTCCTTCATAATCAAGCCGAAGACCTTAATGGATTTATCGCTACACTGATAGTCCCTGTGCCTCCTTTTCCGGAAACCCTGCGCAACAAACACGCTTGTGGTATTGTGTGGTGCTACACCGGTGATCCCAACGATTTTGATGAGATTTTCAAACCCGTCAGGGATACGAATCCGATCTTTGAGTATGTAGGTCCGATGCCCTACCCATCTATCCAGACAATGTTCGACGGCCTTTTCCCTCCCGGCATGCAATGGTACTGGCGCGCGGACTTCTTCAATGAACTCGGACCGGAGGTAGCAGCCCAGCACCGTGAATTCGGGGAGGCGATACCGACACTGCTTTCGCAAATGCACCTCTATCCCATCAGCGGAGCGGCAAGCAAGCCTTCGAACGAAGATACACCATGGGCCTATCGCGATGCCAAATACGCTGGCGTCATCGTTGGTGTCGATCCTGATCCGGCTAATGCCGAAATGGTCACCGAATGGTGCAAGAGCTACTGGGAAGCCACTCATCCCTATTCTGCCGGCGGGGCTTATTCCAACTTTATGATGAACGAGGGACAAGCACGTGTCAAAGCGAGCTACAGGAACAATTACAACCGCCTGAATAAAATCAAAAAACGGTATGATCCGGAAAATCTCTTCCGCGTAAACCAAAACATCGATCCGCAGGACAACTGAGTAAAGAAAACCGAACAACCAAAAATGCAGAAACAGCCGGCCATGAAAATCCGGCTGTTTTTTTGCTCTTTCTTATGAGAGGCTATATCGAGTATTATGTAATAAAAAAATTGTCTGTCGCAAAATAGAAAGGAAATATTATGATAAATCCATTAAATAAACATCTAAATCACATTTTGGCCGTATAAAAAAGTGATAACAATATGTCGAACCATTAAACTGCACGATTATGAGAAATGATGCTTATAAAATTTTAACTGGATTTTTAGTAGGCGCCCTTGGCGGTATCGTCGCCGGACTTTTGATAGCACCCGAAAAAGGAAGCGACACACGAAAGAAGATCACCGACACAGCCAACAAGATAAAGCATGAGCTGGAAGATTTTGCCGAAGAAACCCTTGAACACACCAAAAAAACCATCTCTCAGACCGTTGACGACCTGCTTAAGGTTGTGAAAGAAGAAGAAAAAAACAAGAAAGAAGTCAAAGCCTGAAAAGGAACTTTCTTCCAACAACCGGAAATTATCAGCGCCTGCAATAGTTAAATATTGAGGCGCTTTTTTTATATCCATAATTAAACTGACAAAGCAGCACTATGACCTTTTATGTAAAATATCTCCGGTCAAAACACTTATTATTTTCTGGTTATGGGATTCGCAACAACTAAATCTGTCCTGTATAAGTTTCGCCATGACCAAGAGGGCAGGCTTAATTTGTGCCGGTGACGCTATGGAAAGATCGCTGTTTTCTCATAGATGCGCTATCGCAGACTGATGGAGGTCCCGCCATCTCAGGCGGAAACAATCGCTCTTTTATCTTTCTTATGCATTTCTTTGACTGACGCAAGTTTTAACCCAGGCCGGTGGGCAGGCATAACTTGTGCCTTCAGCGCCATGAAAAAATGATGATTTTTTGCCTGGACAAAAGGCCATTGCCATCAGAAGATAAATAAAAAATCCCCCGAACAGCCTTGGCCGCCGGGGATTTTGCCTGTGCCCAGAACAGGAGTCGAACCTGCACGACCTTGCGGTCACTGGTCCCTGAAACCAGCGCGTCTACCAATTCCGCCATCTGGGCTTTACTCTCTCTCCTTCCTCACTCTCGCACTCAATCTGTAATAGTACCGAAGGTGGGAATCGAACCCACACTCCCGAA
Source organism: Cyclobacteriaceae bacterium (assembly GCA_015492915.1). Classification (GTDB taxonomy): domain Bacteria; phylum Bacteroidota; class Bacteroidia; order Cytophagales; family Cyclobacteriaceae; genus JAAUQL01. The sequence goes on along the minus strand of WGED01000214.1, from coordinate 1,636 downwards.
GGAACACGATTTTGAGTCGTGCGCGTCTACCAATTCCGCCACTTCGGCTCCCTTTAAATCGGGCTGCAATATTATTCAAAAAGGCAGACATTAAAAAGACTAAAATAAAAAATCTCTTCTCCACTCTCTGCTACTCCTTCTGCTTTTAGTTTACGTCTTCGAAAGAAAAAAGTATACGGACTCAAATCAATTTCCGGAGCTGACTATTTCCATCTAAAGTACCGGCAAAATGGCCATAAGTCCATGAACCTTTGTAACTTTGCAAATTAATTTTGACATTATTTCAGTAAATGAGTGGCATATCATGAACAAAACGGTAAACAGAAGGGCATTCCTCAAGTCAGGAGCGCTTACTACTGCTGGCCTTACGATGGGGCTTTCGGGATTGGCAGTAAAAAAAGCAGTAGCAAAAAATGATATTATCAACATCGGCGTGATCGGCACCGGCAGCCGGGGTACAGGCCTGATACGGACTATGCAAAATATCCCGAACCTGCGTGTTGCGGCGTGCTGTGATGTGTTGCCTTTCCGGCTTGAGAGAGCAATGCATTTCGCAGACAAAAAGGCGAAATCATATGAAGATTACCGAAAATTGCTGGAGGATAAAAAGCTCGATGCCGTCATCATTTCCACTCCCCTTTCCATGCACAAGTACATGGCTGTGGATGCGCTCGAAGCATCAAAGCATGTTTACCTTGAAAAAACCATGACCAAGCAAATCGACCAGGCCTTGGAGCTTGTCAAAAAGGTCGAAAACTCAAACAAAATATTGCAGGTCGGACATCAGTATCACAGTTCAAGGCTTTACGCCAACATCGTGGATACCATCAAAGAAGGTTACATAGGAAAAATAATGGCCTTCGAGGCGCAATGGAATCGAAACGGCGACTGGCGAAGGCCTGTGCCCAAACCTGAGCTTGAAAGAATGATCAACTGGCGTATGTACCGTGAATTTTCAAACGGCTTACTGGCCGAACTTTCTTCTCATCAGATCGATTTTGTCAACTGGGTTACGGGCCACCATCCCGAGCGGGTCATCGGTACGGGAGGCATCGACTACTGGAAAGACGGCAGGGAGACCTTTGACAATATCCACGTGATCTTCGATTATCCTGATGGTGTAAAAGCTACCTTCACCTGCCTGACGAGCAATGCCTATGAAGGCTACCAGATTAAAGTCCTTGGTGACAAAGCCACTATTGTCATCAAACCAACCAGCGCACTCATATACCCTGAGAAGAAAGTCATGAAAGAACTCGGGCTCGTCGATGGTGTGAGTGGTGCTACCATTCCGACGATGAATGAAGAAGGCGCCATTCCCGTAAACGGCAGCAATGACGACCCGTCGGGCCAGGCATTGCGTGATTTTGCCGACAGCATTACGAATAATAAAGAACCAATATCAAATGTGCATACAGGAGCCAGAGCCGCAATATCCGTGTCCATGGCACTGGCTTCTGTCCTCGAGAAAAAGCCTGTCGCCTGGAAGGACGAATACAATGTTTAATTAAACCCAAAAATCTCAACAGGATTTCGTGATGAGAGGTTAAAATACAACTTGTCCCGCCGGGGCGGGAAGAAAATCAGCACGTTTGATGAGGAGGCATAATGCACTTTTATAGTGACGAGTCAAACG
>WGED01000213.1 GCA_015492915.1 Cyclobacteriaceae bacterium | reverse complement strand
AAATATTTACATTGAAAAACGCTTGTTTCATAATGCCCCGAATTTGAGGAATGGAAATTCATCAAGTGACCTTCAATTCCGTGTTTATCAGCGCTTTGAGCATTTCCTTTATTATTTCCCGAATTATTCGGGTTAAATTCCCGCGTTTTCAAACAGGGTGTCCCATCGCGGAAAACAGGAAATGACTTTCACAGGCAACACTCTGCCGTCATTCGAGGCATCCGTGTAAATGATGCCGCATTCATGAAAAAAATGCCATTTTTCTCATGGACACGGGGTCGTAGGCAAGAAAGGCCCTATTTTTCGAGAATGATAAACTCAACGCGACGGTTAAGGGCACGGCCTTCCTCTTCATCATCGTTACTGGCGATGGGCCTTGTTTTGCCCCATCCTTTGGTCTGAATACGATCTTTTGATATACCCCCTTCCTTGATGAGGTAATCCGCCACGGCCTGTGCCCGGCGTTCGCTGAGTTTCTGGTTATACTCCATAGTGCCGATATTATCCGTATGGCCTTCCACAGATATCTTCATTTCCGGATTTTCCTTCATCAGCTCAATGACGCGCTTTAACTCAGGAAAGGACTCTTCCTTCAAATCATATTTATCAAAATCAAAGAAAATGTTGTTGAGTGTGATCTTGGCACCTTTTTCGATTGGCACCAGGTATAAGTTTTTGAGGAGTTCGCCATACATATTCACATCCCTCAGATCAATGTTGGCGTTAACAGATACAAAACCATCGGCCTCCGCCAGATAGCCGTACATGCTTCCGGTAGGCAGGATAATCTGGTACTCACCCGTGACGGGGTCCGATTCAATGGTACCGATCTCTTTGCCTTCCGGCAGTGTTTCGTAAAAAATCCGTGCCTGGATCGGTCTTTGCGTTTTGGTGTTATACACTACACCTTTTATCGTTACGACAGGTTCCGGCTGGTGCTCCTTGGGCAGTTCAAAGCGAAAGATATCAGAATTTGTTTCCGATAACTGCCTTGAGAAATAACCGTATTCTCCTGTCGGCGGTATGTTGAAAAATGAATCATCCTCCGGCGAATTGATCTGCGGCCCCAGGTTTTCGGGCTCCGACCACTTGGTCCATGTATTGTCAAGTCTGCGGGTCACATAAATGTCCTTTTTCCCATAGCCTGTATATCCATCTGATGAGAAATAGAGCGTTTTGTCATCCGAAGCCAGAAACGGGGCACTCTCCTCCATTGCCGTATTTACATCCGGCCCCAGATTGAGCGGTTCGCTCCAGCGCCCGTCCTCCATCAGAAAACTGACATACAGATCCCGTGACCCGAAGGTCGGATCGCCCTGCACGGACATCAACAGCACTTCCCTGTTGTTGGCCAGAAAATAATTGGCGTGCTTGCTCGTGTTTACTTCATTTACAATCTCAAACGGGACGGGTTTTGTCCACCCCTGGCTCGTGCGGGTGCTCACCGACACACCTGCCTTCATCTTACCGTTTTTGGTGTAGCGATTGCCCAGGGTTATGATCACCGTGTTGCCATCAGGTGTGATAGAACTGATAAAATTCGGACCGATGGTATTCAGCGGTGGCCCCATATTCTCTGCTTCAGACCACTCTCCTTTTTCCTCGTCCCACTGCGAAAACCAAATATCTTCAGGGTCATCTTCGCCCCCCGTATTGCCGGGGTGATACTGCCGGCTGAAAAGCAATGTTTTCCCGTCAGGGGTCACCAGGGGTTTCAATTCATTGTAAATGCTGTTGACTGTCTCGCTAAGCCGCTCGGGTTGCGCATTGACAATGGCGCTCTCCAATACCTTTACTTCCTGTTTTACAGGCAAAGTAGAATTTGATATAGCAATGGCGTCAATGGTGTTGTAACCCGGCACCGCACCGCAGTGCAGCACAACCTTAACGGCAGCCACTTCATAATCCGTCAGATCGAAAAATACATGAAGTATCCTTGATTTCAATTCCACGGGCTTGGGATCGAAAGTATTGATCAGAAATTCATTTCCAGAACGGTCATATACGAAAATCTGATAAATAGACCCGGGATTCATAGACTCCACAATAGCGATCTGCCTTATCTTCATAGGGTTTTCAAACCCGACTTTTATATATTCTTCCCGGTCATCACTGTATGGCATCCATGCATTGGGATTACCTTCCGAATCGGGGGTCACATCCGGCTTGCCCAGTATCTGTTCGGCAGAGAATTCCGTCGGTGTCTGTTCGGAAGATGCTTCCAGCACAACGCTGGCCCATTGTGTTTGCCCTGTATCCTGAGCACCGGCAGGCATGATTATAATGAAACTGAAAAAGACCGGAAGAAAAAATAAATTACGCATGACCAAACGGTTAAAATATATCGAAGACAGATGTTATGATAATAAATTTGCTGCAATAAATTTTTAATTTCAAATCTTTTCAAGTATTCATTTGATTATTTTGAGACAAATACATGAAAACAAACAACTTGAGATCGAATATGGAAGAATCGTAATTAAAAGATCCGGACCACTTATAATGATGATTTTTCCCGATATTCTTT
>WGED01000212.1 GCA_015492915.1 Cyclobacteriaceae bacterium | reverse complement strand
CCATCACCCTGCACAACTATTTCAGGATGTACCACAAGCTTGCCGGGATGACAGGTACGGCGGAGACCGAGGCCGGTGAATTTTGGGATATTTATAAGCTCGATGTGGTCGTGATTCCGACAAATGTGCCTGTGATCCGCAAGGACATGGAGGATAAAGTTTATAAAACTGTCCGGGAGAAATTTAATGCAGTTGTCGATGAAATCGTGGAACTGACTTCCCAGAACAGGCCTGTACTGGTTGGCACCACATCGGTTGAGATATCGGAGCTCCTGAGCCGTATGCTCAACATGCGCAAGATCAAGCATCAGGTACTCAATGCCAAGCAGCATCAGCGCGAAGCCGAAGTGGTGCGCCATGCTGGTGAAGCCGGTACGGTGACCATTGCCACCAACATGGCTGGTCGTGGAACGGATATCAAACTGACGCCTGAATCAAAAGCAGCGGGCGGCCTTGCCATTGTTGGTACGGAACGCCATGAGTCGCGTCGTGTGGACAGGCAGTTAAGGGGGCGTTCGGGCAGGCAGGGAGACCCTGGATCATCCCAGTTTTTTGTATCACTCGAAGACAATCTGATGAGATTGTTCGGCTCGGAGCGTATTGCCAAACTTATGGACAGGATGGGGCTCAAGGAGGGCGAAGTTATCCAGCATTCCATGATCACCAAATCCATCGAACGGGCTCAGAAAAAAGTGGAGGAAAACAACTTCGGCATCAGAAAAAGGCTGTTGGAGTATGATGATGTGATGAACTCCCAGCGTGAAGTGATCTACAAGAGGAGGAGAAATGCTCTGTTCGGTGAGCGCCTCCAGCTCGATATTCTGAACATGCTCTATGACACCTGCGAAGATATCGTTCTCAATGCAAAAATGTCGGGCGATTTTGACGGATTCATGCTCAATGCGATCGGTATTCTCGGTCTCGATTTCAAGATCACGAGAGACGAGTTTGAGGAAATGAAGGATGAAGAGCTTATAAACAGGCTTTACAAGGATGCGCTGACTCATTACAATGAGAAGAACAAGCGGATCATGGAAAGGGCAAGGCCGATTTTTAAGGATATTTTTAAAAATAAAGGAGCAACGGTCAAGGAAGTGCTCGTGCCTTTTACCGATGGCAAAAAGCAGATCGGTGTCGCCACCAACCTTCAGAAAAATATCGATACGAACTGCAGGGAGTTGGTCAACAGCCTTGAAAAGATCGCGACACTGGCGATTATTGACCAGTTATGGAAGGAGCATCTCCGCGATATGGATGATCTGAAGCAGTCTGTGCAGAATGCGGTTTACGAACAGAAGGATCCTCTGTTGATCTATAAGTTTGAAGCTTTTGAGCTCTTCAAACAGTTCATCGCCAAAGTAAACGAGGAGACGATTTCATTCCTTACCAAGGCTGACTTGCCGGTCAGGGAACCTGAAGAGGTACAGGAGGCAAGGAACAGGCGGACGGTACGGAAGCAGTATCGCGAGACCAAGGAGGAGAGCAGATCCTTGCTTGAAGGTGGAGGGGCAGAAGCGGCAGCACGCAACAGGCCGCCTGTTGAAAAAGCCATGCCGAGAAAAGCGACCCAACTCCCGGGCAGGAATCAACGTGTTACCGTGCAGTATGAGGATGGAACCATTAAGAAGGAGGTGAAATTCAAGACGGTTGAACAGGATGTGCTCGCTAATAAATGCGTGATCATTGAGGACTAAAGCAATGAAAATGTATAAATATTTGCTGTTTATTTTACTGGCTGGAATTGCATGGCGTTGTGCGCCTAAGATCGCAGCTACATCTACCGCCGACTATGATGAAGATGTTTCGGTGTTTCGTCCAATGATTGAAGAAGAAGCTACCGGTGGATCCGTTGAAACTGATGATATTGAAACAGAAAAGGGTACTTACGTGGCTCCGACGCACGATATCAACAGCGAAATGGCGTCATTGATGGACAGCATTATCACCTACAACAGAGAGAAAAGCTATCTCACATACACCATTCAGGTTTACATTGGCAGAAGCAGGGATGAGGCCAACAAAATACGGGAAAAGATTTATAAGGTTTTGCCCGATGAGCGGCCGCAACTTACTTACAGGCAGCCGAGCTATAAGGTGACGGTTGGCAAGTACTTCGATCGGGTAGATGCGTACAAAACGCTGAATTTGCTGAAGGGAACATTTCCCGGTGCATTGCTGGTGCCAGAACGTCACAGCCTCGAATAATAATCATTATGGATATCAGGGAAGAAATCAAAACCATAGCCTCACAGGTTTCCGGTGAAATCATAAAATGGCGAAGACATCTACATAGCCATCCGGAACTATCGTACCATGAATATGAAACCTCAAAATATGTTGCATCTTCATTAAGAGAGATGGGCGTAATGCCCCAAGAAGGTATCGCCGATACCGGCGTGACGGCATTGATAAAAGGCAATAACCCCGGAAAGAAAGTGATCGCACTGAGAGCCGACATGGATGCATTGCCTATCAAAGAAGCCAATGATGTACCATATAAATCGCAAAATGAAGGTGTAATGCATGCCTGTGGGCATGATGTGCACACTTCGTCCTTGCTGGGGACTGCATATATCCTGAACGCTGTCAAAGACAAATTTGAAGGAACGGTAAAACTTATTTTTCAGCCTGCAGAGGAAAAAGCTCCGGGAGGTGCATCCTTGATGATCAAGGAAGGTGTACTCCGGGATCCCGCTCCGCAAAATATACTCGGTCAGCATGTCACGCCATTGCTGCCTGTTGGCAAGATCGGTTTCAGAGAGGGGATCTATATGGCCAGTGCCGATGAAATTTATATCACCGTAAAAGGTCGCGGAGGCCATGGTGCACAGCCTGACAGGAATGTGGATCCTGTTTTGATCGCATCTCATATCATCGTGGCTATGCAGCAGGTGGTAAGCCGTTATGTCACACCCACCATTCCTACGGTTGTTTCTTTTGGAAAAGTGATCGCTGAGGGGGCTACCAATATCATTCCGGATGAAGTGAAGATTGAAGGTACTTTTCGCACCCTTGATGAAAAGTGGAGAAAAGATGCGAAAATCAGAATGAAAAAACTTGCACAAGGCATTGCTGAATCCATGGGAGGATCATGTGACTTCAGAATTCTGGACGGCTATCCGTTTCTATATAACAATGAAGAATTGACGCGGCGCCACCGGGATTTTGCGGTTGAATATGTGGGCGAAGAGAATGTCGTGGACCTCGATATCTGGATGGCGGCCGAAGACTTTGCTTATTACTCACAGCAGATCGATGCCTGTTTTTACCGCCTCGGTGTGAGAAATGAAGAAAAGGGCATTATTTCCAATGTGCACACCCCGACCTTCGACGCCGATGAGAATGCTTTGGAAATTGGCGCCGGGCTCATGGCCTGGTTGGCAGTAAAAGAATTACAATTTTAAATGCCTGACTGAAGGATTAACACTGTTAGCTGATTACTTCAAACTTCCACCTGTCTGCTTCCGGCTTTTATATCAAAATATCATATCGAACAGCTCCCGACGGATTTCGTCGTTGATAGCAATAGCCAGGAGCATTGATACAAAAAGCCCGATCAGTGCGAACAGCATGTCTTTGCCGATCATCTTCAATGCTTTCTTCGTGGCTTTCTTTCTTTTTTTAGGCTTGTTTCTCATGAAGCTGATAGCCAGCTCACGGCCACCGAGCAAGCCGATAAAGAGCCATGTGGTACTCATCGGCAGGGTGCTCTCAAACAGTTTGTAATAAAGCAGGATCGCATACACAAAGTCAACCAGCGTGGCAGCACGCACATCTGTAACGCCGGATTTTTCATCGACAATTTCCTGAATTTTATCACCCTTCAGGTAGAACAGCAGTCCAAGGCCGAAGAAAATATATCCGGCGAATGCCACGAATTGCCATACATCAAGTTGTCTAGGCAGGTATATCGCAATATTGGCCGCATCCTGTTGTATCCAGACCGACCACAGCATGCCACTGGTGATCCATTGCAGTACTATCCAGAATTTATACGGTTTGCCGGTGAAGTATTTATTTACAAATTTGGCGATAAGAAGCCATATGACAAATGCTAAAATAAATGCCATAAAATAGCCGCTCAGGCTTTTGTTGATCACGCCAAGGATAGCACTCGTTTTTGTTGAAAAGGCATTCAGTAGCAGAAAGGTGGTCGAGACCGGCATCCGCATGCGGGTAAGGATCAGGAGGATGAGCGGAGCAGCCAGTTGGAGGAAGGTGAATTCTGTCGGTGCTTCGTCAAATCCCTTCGAAGCCAGTCGCTGATTACTTACGTCCCCGCTGTATGTGGACCAACTGTAATAAACCGTTGCCACGAAGATAAGGCCCATGAAAAGCCACAGATAATACCATTTCTTATCCTTGTTGGAGGCTATGAATGTCCCGATTGTCTGGATACTGTCATTGGCGATGGCGGCATAACCCGCCAGGCCGAATCCGACCCACATGGCCACATGAGTGTACGGATAAACAATCAGGCATAAGACAGCCAACAGGGAAATAATGATGAGAAACTGCCGCTCTCTTTGCACAATTTCAAAGAAAGTATAAGAAGTCTTTGCCAGATCTTCTGTTCTGAGACGATCGTCGAGGGATTTAGGCATGGGAATTTTCCGAAAAAAATTATAAAATGTTTTGCGCAAAACTAAAAATAGTTCCGAACTCTCATGTTAAGAAATTATTAATTGTAGATTTTGTTTTTTACAAAAATAATTCTCTTTCATCCACCTGAAATTCATAATGATATCGCTATGAATCAGGTCGCATGAAAAAACGATAATTTTTCATGCAGGAAACAATTGTGATGTTCATTTCATATCGTTAAATAAAAGGGGCTAAATTTACGCCGGAATATTTCAGTAGAAATATCAAACAAAACAAGAATAATGAACAATCAATTATTGAATCGCTTATTGCCAATCTTCCTGCTTGGGCTTTTTATCGGAACTTTTTCGCAAAGCAAAGCCACTGACAAGAAGAAGGTATTTGTTATGAAAATTCAGCAAGAGATCGACCCGCGTACCAACAGGTATTCAGAACTGGCTCTGGAGGAAGCAAAAAATATAGAAGCGGACATCGTGATACTCGAACTCGACACCTATGGCGGTGCAGTGAATGATGCAGACGATATACGTACCCGGCTTCTGGAATTTGATAAGCCTGTATGGGTTTTCATTAATAAAGACGCAGCCTCTGCCGGGGCGTTGATCTCTATAGCATGCGACAGTATTTACATGGCCCCCGGCGCGAGTATCGGTGCCGCCACTGTGGTAGTGCCTACGGGCCAGGCAGCCCCTGATAAGTATCAGTCGTACATGCGTTCCATTATGCGGTCTACCGCCGAGGCACGGGGCAGGGATCCGCATATTGCCGAAGCGATGGTTGATCAGGAGATTGAGATTGATGGTATCACTGAAAAAGGCAAAGTACTGACTTTCAGCACTTCCGAGGCCATTGAGCACAACTTTTGCGAGGCGGAGGTTAGTTCAATTGAAGATATCCTGAAGCGGAATGGCATAGAAGATTATGAGCTTATTGAATTTGAGCTTAGCCCGGCAGAGAAGATCATCAGATTTTTCCTCAATCCCTTTATCAGCGGTATTTTGATACTGATTATCATCGGCGGGATTTATTTTGAGTTGCAAACTCCCGGGGTAGGATTTCCACTGGCCGCCGCAGTGGTTGCCGCCATCCTCTATTTCGTGCCTTACTATCTCAATGGCCTTGCAGCGAATTGGGAGATCATCATGTTCATCGTGGGAGTTTTACTGTTATTGGTTGAGGTGCTTGTTATCCCCGGTTTTGGTCTTGCGGGTATCAGCGGTATCGTGATGATGGTAGGCGCCCTCATTCTCATGATGCTCAACAATGATGTCTTTGATTTTTCGTTTGTAAAGGCAAGTGAAATCACCAAAGCCGTCGCAGCGGTGCTTTCGGGTATGCTGGCAGCTATTTTATTGATGTTTTTTGGAGGAGTAAAACTGACCCGGACAAAGTTTTTCAGGAGGATAGCGCTGGTAACAGAGCAAAAGAGCAGCGAGGGATATACCTCGAATTTTAATGAAAAGTCATATGTGGGAAAGAAAGGCGTCTCATATACGGTGCTGAGGCCGAGCGGAAAAATATTAATTGACGACGAGCTGAAAGATGCTTTCACACGGGGAGAGTATATCGATAAAGGCAAGGAAGTGGTGGTGATCGCCGAGAGCGGAACCTCACTGAAAGTAAAAGAAGTGGTGTAATGAGAAATTGATAATTATTATAAAACAGAATCATAGGAGGAGTATTTTTGTCAGAATTGAAAAAAAGAATAGTTATGAGTATTAAAGGTGTAGCAATATTAGGGGTCATATTTTTAGCATTTTTTTCATGCATGAGTGCAGAGGGAACCGGGCAGGACGTAAAAGGAGATGATGGTTCGTACCGGATTGAAGTAAAGATCAACAAGTTTCCAGAGAAGGTGCTTTACATAGGATATCCCTACGGCGATAAGAAGTATCTGGCCGATACGGCATATATCAATGATCAGGGCACTTTTGTGTTTGAGGGAGATAAGTCTCTGGACGGAGGATTGTATTTTATTTACAGCCCTGATCGTGTTTATTTTGATTTCGTCGTGGCTGAGCCGGAATTTAAACTTGAAACGGATACACTTGATCTTGTCGGAAATATGAAAGTTGAAGGCTCACTTGAGAATGAGATCTTTTTTGATTTCCAGAAGTTTATGCTTCCACGACAAAAAGAGGCTAATGAGCTGGGGAATGACCTCAGGAATGCAACTGATGAAACCGAGAAGAAAAAAATCCAGGAACGCCTGGAACAACTTACCGAAGAAGTGACCAAAAAACGCAATGAGATCATTCAAAAGTATCCTGATACTTTTGTTGTGAAATTCATCAAATCGACTGTAAATATAGAAGTCCCGGACCCACCGAAAAATGAAAACGGTGAGCCTGAAGATCCCGCTTTTGCTTATCATTACTACAAAACCCATTTCTTTGACAATATCGATTTTTCCGATCCGAGAATGTTGCGAACGCCCGTATTGCAACCAAAGATCGAGGAGTACATGGAGAAGCTCACGGTCAAGCATCCGGATTCCATTATTGCCTCGGCCATCACCGTTATTGAAAAGTGCAAAGCGGACAAAGAGGTATTCAGGTATTGTGTCGTCAACCTGGCGCGTAAGTACGAGACGTCCAACATCATGGGCATGGATGCCGTATTCGTGAAGCTGGCTGAGAAATATTATTTATCGGGCGACGCCTACTGGGCCGATTCGACGCTGATTGCCAAAATCAAGGATCGCGTTGACCGCATTAAACCGAATATTCTCGGCAAACCGGCGCCAAAGATGGTATTGCTCGATACGCTGATGAAACCGGTGTCTCTTTACGGACTTAATGGCGGTGAGTACTTTGTGATTTTCTTTTACGATCATGATTGCGGTCATTGTAAAAAGAAGGCTCCCGTGCTCCGCGATTTATACAATTCCAAGCTGAAAAATATGGGGGTCAAGGTTCTTTTTGTGGACATCAAAAACGATGTGGAGAAATGGAAGCAATTTGTCCGTGAAAAAGAGATTGGCAATATGATCAACCTTGCTGATCCGTACATGAAATCCAACTTCAGGTATGAGTATAATATTGCAACGACGCCTACTATTTACATTCTGGACAAAGACAAAAAGATTTTAGCCAAAAAGCTTGATGTAGAGCAGATTGGTGAATTTATCGATAAGCAGATGGAACTGAAAGCAAAGAAATAATCCTTTGCAGGCCGGCAGTTATTGCCCTCTCCAGGGGCAATATTTATTCAGCACTTTTAACATGCATGTGAAAGTCATCCGTATGAGGTTTGCCTCTTTCTGCGAGGTGAGTAATCCCCTCCCGCTCAACTATTTCACTGAATCGCCGGTAGGTGCCGTCGTATCGTGCATTCAATGGGTCTCTCATACATTTCAGATACATCAACGGCAGGCGTGCCATCTCAACACGTGCTTTGACGGCTTCATCATCCGCAACAGCTTCCGCTTTGTCGAAAATAACATCGGCCTGTCTGATGAATTCTTCGGTAAATAGCTTATCATCCGGTTTGAGACCAAGATGGATATGTGTGTCGGGCGTAACCTGATCGTGTAACAAATCGAAATACTCCCGCACGTATTGGCCGCTGCGTCCGTAATAGCCGTACATAAAATCATCGATTAACTTATCGGTATTTTCCCCGTCATCCCACAGCAGTTTGGCGATCACCCACATACGCAATTCCGCAAACTCCCCGCCACGGCTCTGATAAGCCGCCTGTTCCATGATGCCGATGGCTTTGTTTTCCTTGAATGTGGTGATGTTGGGTTTCAACACCTTGAAATTGGGGTAAGGCATGATGTAATGGCTGAAATTCACCACATAATCCCAGATATAAAGGTGCGGGGAAATGGCCGCCCACCCCTCGAGGTCCGCAAGAAATGCCTGATTTTCAGGACAGCTTTTAAAGTCATGGGCAAAACAGCATTCGATGCTACAAAGCCTGATGACCACATTCTCCGCCGGTTTTATCGATTTGGGTGGCGTACGCGTGTATTGATATGCCAGTGTGCCGACATATTTGTCAGGGAATTCGTCTTTGATCTTCTCAGCTACCTTATTGACAAACCAGACAATGATCCCGGCCTCGCTACCTTCTCGTTTTACGATGGTCTTGCACTGGTCACACTGGCAGGGATTGCGCCAGTCGTTTTGCGAAACGGAGTATATGAGATTTTCGGGATTTTCACTCATCGCTTTTTTCAGCCGCTCCGTGATGATATCCAGAACATCAGGATTGGTAAGGCAGAGCTGTGCATGATCGTAGATCCTTTCGCCGTTGATCAGGCTGTAGTACTCCGGATGCTTTTTGTAAAATTCTTCGGGAGGCATAAACTGATAGAAAGTGTGTACCGCCCAATAGCCCTCGATGCCTCCGTGCTGTTTTCTGTAACCCATCGCGCCGTTCATTTTGTTGTGCGCTGCCCAGTCGGGGTCAAAGGCTTCGTAGTAAAAATCATTTCGCACCTTGACAGAGGGTGTTTCTGAATGATGAAAATAGTCGAATGAAAATTCGCCTCTTCGGGACACTTTGGTGACCCTGGGCGTGTACCATCGCACACCGAAAACATCTTCAAGGAATGAAAAGACAGCGTACATCGAGCCGCGCTGACTTCCGCCGGCAAGCAGAATGTGCGGGCCGAAGTTTTTATAAACATATGTTTCATCAAGTGCAGGTGGCGGGGTGAAGCCGTCTTCCAGCACCTTTAAAGCATGGCGGTTGTAGCCGATGATGATCTCATTGTCCGATAACTCACCCGAATCATCTGCGATATCAAAATCCGCACCGCTGATCTCTTTCAGATATTTTTGCAATTCACTGGCAGCCCATTGCTCCGACTCAGAGGCGTCCCGTCCTACGACAATGCGATAATTCGTTCTTTTCTCATGAAAAAGTGTGTATTTTTTTCGCTCCCCGGCAAAGAAGGTTATCTCCTTGCTCCAGGGTTGCCCGTCCGACAATATCGCTTCCAGCTTGAGAACATAAGGTTTGTAGTTCATATCCGTTACCCTGACCGGCATTCTGATTTTGCGATTCCATGCTGCCGACCAGACAGGCGTTTGACTTCCTCCCTCTTTCTGGTAAAGCTTGAGATCAACGGATTTGAATAGTTTATCTGCCACAGACTCAGCCAGTCCGAAGCGCAGTTCTGGATTGCCATCTTCCAGTGTTATGACTTTGAAAAGTTTGCCCGTGTTGGTAAACACATTGACGTCAAAAGGCATAATTCTCATGCAGAATCCCCAACTGTTTCCTCGCTCCTCTACCTTGAGAAGTATGGAATTTTTGCCTTTTTTCAGATAAACGGGAACCTGGTCGGCATCAGGGGTCAGGCCGCGGCCGCCCGGAAAATCCCAGGACAGCACTCCGTTTACCCACAATCTCCCGCCGTCATTCGTACCGAAAGAGAGGATGTATGTGCTCGCTTTGTCGGAATAAATTTCTTTAAAGGCATAAGCAGCAACGTAGGTTTTATTGGAAACGGCCTCATCAAGATTAACGATCGAATCTTTCGATTGGCAGGCCACCCACTTTAGCGTATTGCCCTTTATTTTCACCCTGCCTTCAGGTTTCAGGTCAGGATTGGTTTCGCCTCCAAATTTTTTGAGATAGTCTTTTTCAAACCCGGGCAGATGCACTGCCTGAACATCGCTTTTGTCCAGGGGGATGGGACCCAGCAGACGCCATTCTGTTATCCATTTGCCGGTTTGTAGTTTTTCAGGCTGGGCAATCAGGCCGCCGGTTGTCAGCAGTCCGATGAAGATCAATGCAAATACTCTGTTTTTCATGGGTATGGGATTTTGGCTATTTTTTCAATGATATAATGTGCTGATTAATTTGAGGTTGTTATAATTGGCGTGGTCTTGAATTAATGTTTGTGCTTTCCGCTTTTTAAAAAATTAACAAGCGCTTCAGGGTCATCAGTCTGGATGCCATCCGTCCCCCAACTGATGATCTTTGTCCATTCTTCCGCACCTCCCTTGTCTTCGTCCACAAATATCTTCATGTTGAATTCATGCGCTGTTTTCACAAAATCCTCATTCAAATGACTCATGTCTGTGGCAATAACTTCTGTTTCCACTGATTCGGCCACCTTGTTTATGTTTTCACCCGATCCCGGATCGGGCATCACGATGCAATTCGGGCAGTATTTCTTCAATTCCTTGATCTCCTTTAATTTTGAAAAAGGAATATACCATACCACTTCAGCACCATATTGAAGCCTTTGATGATAAATGCCAACTCTTCCATATAAGGCTCTTTCAGATCGAGGTAAATACCTATTTTCCCTTCACACAGTTTCAGGATCTCCTCTAAGGTCGGGATTCGCTCATTTTCCCATTCAGGTCCAACACTTTTGCCGATATTCATGTTTTTGAGTTCCTCCAGGGTAAAGCTCTTCACCTTTCCAGTATATTCCCCTCCGGTGTATTTATCTACCTCTTCATTGTGTACACTCACAAACCTGCCGTCCCTGGTTTTGCGCACATCGATCTCCACAAAGTCACACCCCAGGTCGATAGCCTTCTGATATGCTGCAAGTGTGTTTTCGGGAATGCCTTTGTGTGCTCCCCGGTGTGCGATCACGTAAACATTTCCGTTATTGGGCTTGCGAAATGATTTTTCCTCATCCTGAGCCGTGACATAGCTCCAGGCAATGGATAAAAAAGCAAAAAGGAGATATACTGATTTAAGGTAATTCATATCAAGAAAATTTGTACACCGCATGATACATGTCAGCTATGAAAATTAGTTAAATTTTTATTGCAATAGAAAAATATGAGTATCAAATGGCTTATACTCATCCGATAGCTTGCCATCTGAGATTTTTAGTTCGCGACTTTCTTGCAATACGATAGCTTTCTGAAAACCTTCCAACCCGCCAAGTGTCACCTTCACAGGATTTTTGTCTGCATTGACCGTCAGAAGGTAGGTTTTGCCGCCGGCATTTTTAGCAAGTATTTCCACACCGGCATCCACTGAATGGCCGGTCTCATGGTATTCTTTTGAAATATTTAAGTCCGCTTTTCTCGACGCCAATACCTCCTGCATCTCGCTTAGTTCCGTAGTTACTTTGTACAATGCATCGATGTGTCGCGAGGGTTGAGGTGTGAAAGGTGTGCCCCAGTACACGATGCCGGTCGCTCCATGAATGATGGCATTGTAAGCCATAAATCGTGATTGTTTGAAAGTGGGATAGAGGACCATGGCCGGATCACGCTCTTCTTCTTTTTTAAGCATTTCCCACGCGAAGCCCTGCAGTACCATAAAAAGCGGCTTTTCGTCCGATACACGCTTCATTTTATCAACATATTCGCCAACTTGGCTGATATAAGTGTTGAGCAGATCGCCCTGCATGCCGTCTTCCCACAAGGCATAGGTCGGTTTGATGCCGTGCGGCGCGACGGGATAAATATCGCAGGCGATGATGTCGGTGGCATCATTGTATTTTCTAAGGGTTGATACGAGGTTCACCGGGCCGTGATTGGTGTAGATGAGGTGGAGTGAGTCGGATTTTTTAATGATCTCATATGAACGCTTCATTCTTTCGGGCAATATGCGGGCCTCGGCCGACATCCATGTAAAGGCGGGTTCGTCGGCTATCTCCCAGAAGAGCAAAGCCGGATGGCTCTTAAATTCATCAACCATCTTTGTGATCCTCTTTTCATCCTCATCCTTTTTGTCCCCACTCACAGCACCTGTAGTCATCCATGAAAACAAGCCGTTTTTTTGTGCCAGGTTCAGCTCATCCGGGTTATTGACCTTAATGTAATTGAAACCCTTTTCAGCCAAAGTTTTGAAAGGTGTCTCCGTTTTCGGTTTGTGGTACGAACCAATGATAAAGATTCTTTTGCCCCTGATCACCACCATGCCGTCGTCATCGTAATGAAAAATTGCCTTTTTTTCATGGCTTTTATTTACGGGTGCATTTTCACACCCGCCGGTGATGAGGGCGGAGATAAATACGATAACCAATAATCGCTGAATTTTCATGTTTAAACTTTTTATCCGGTGAGCCTCATATCAAATACTAACCGAAATTTGATTGAGGCCATTGTACTATTGATTCTTCGTCAACAATTTCCTCTAATTTACCTAATATTGGATTTATGAATTATATTCACAAATTGATTTTAAACCATTCAATTGCGCAAATATGGATGTAAAAATTGCCCCTTCCTGGAAAGAGCGCCTGCAGGCTGAGTTCGAAAAGGAATATTTTGAGCATCTCGTGCATTTCGTTAAGGACGAGTACAAAAAATACACGGTTTTTCCCCCCGGCAGGCAGATCTTCAGCGCATTCGATCATTGCAGCTTTGACGATGTAAAAGTGGTGATCATCGGTCAGGACCCGTATCACGGACCACGCCAGGCCAACGGGCTCTGTTTTTCCGTGAATGACGGTATAAAGTTACCACCCTCATTGCAGAACATTTATAAGGAAATTGAAGACGACATCGGCAAGAAAATGCCTGCATCCGGCAATCTGGAGCGATGGGCAAAGCAGGGCGTGCTGTTGCTCAATGCCACCCTCACCGTACGCGCACACACACCGGGGTCGCATCAGAACAAAGGTTGGGAATTGTTTACCGATGCTGTAATCAGGAAAATATCGGAAGAAAAAGAAGGGGTTGTCTTTTTACTCTGGGGCGCTTATGCCCAGCGCAAAGGGGTCGTCATCGATCGGCGTAAGCACAAAGTGCTGGAATCGGCGCATCCTTCGCCGTTTGCCGCCAACCGTGGCTTCTTCGGCTGCCGTCATTTCAGCCAAACCAACGAATACCTGAAGGAAAGAGGGCTGGAGCCGATAGACTGGTGAGGAGGAGAAAGTGAGTGTGGGAGTGGGAGTGAGAGTGGGAGGGATGGAATATCTCGGTTTATTTCAGCGGAAGTTATCTTTTATCATATTTCTCCGGATAAAAAAAAGCCCTGGACAAATAATTGTCAGGGCATGAAAAATCAGTGATTTTTTTTGATGGTTATTTCCTACACCTTATCGGGCACGACATATGGTTCGCGGTATTCTCGTGAAAGCATATCATTGGCACCCTCGTTATTGATAAACTTCTCCGTTACCGGATTAAAGTCGAGCGCTACGCCGCCGAGCCTGTATGAGATATTCGCGAGATGTGGCAATACTGTTGACAGATAACCTTCATAGATATCGCAGGTCAGATCGGACTTTTTGCCTGATCGTATCGCAGCGATGAAGTTGGCGTAGTGGCCTCCCCCGCCGGGAGCAGCAAGATAACCCACGACCTTGTCCACATTGCCTTCGTCGCCGCCTTCTGAGCCGGGGCCGGGTTCGCCCTTCTTACCGCGGAACACCTGCCACTTGCTGCCGTTGATTTCCATCCAGCCTTCGGTGCCGTAGAAGATGTTGCCGATCTTGATACCCAGCTTACCTTCGGCTTCTGTGTCTAGGCCCCGTACTTCGAACTGCAATATCTTGCCATCACGATATTTGTACACGGCAGTTTGGGTATTGGGTGTCTCCTGACTACAATCGGTGTATTTGAAATATCCGCCTGTCGAATGCACACTGACAGGATGCTCGTCTTTGTTCATACCCCAGCGAGCAATATCGAACTGGTGAGGACCCTGATTTCCGATATCGCCGTTGCCTGTATTCCAGTGCCAATGCCAGTTGTAATGGCCTCGCTTTTCATTGTACGGACGCCATTTGGCCGGACCGAGCCACAAGTCGTAATGCAGACCTTCCGGTGGTGCACTATTGGGCGAACTGCCAAACGAACCACGTGGCTTATAGCATAGACCTTTTGCCATATATACATCGCCGATCACACCGTTGTGCAGCGCCTGCATGGCTTTGCGCACGTTGGGAATAGAGCGGTTTTGGAACCCCACCTGCACGGTTCGGTTGTATTTATTAGCTGCTTCGATCATTTGCCTTCCTTCCCAGATGTTGTGGGAGCATGGTTTTTCGACATACACATGCTTGCCTGCCTGCACAGCCCAGATGGTAGCCAGAGCATGCCAGTGGTTTGGCGTGGCGATTGATATAGCGGATATGTCGGGGTCTTCGAATACGCGCCTCATGTCCACCTCGGTGCCGGGCTTTTCTTTCTGAAGGTCTTTAACAATTTTGATTCTTTCGTCAAAGAGGTTTTCATCTACATCGCAAATGGTCTTCACATATACGTTCTTGTCTTTGGCCATGCCTGCCCATCGCCTCAGATGTCCCCTTCCCTGGCCCCGTACACCGATCACGCTCATATAGATGCGGTCGTTAGCGCCCATGATGCGGCCATAGCTTGCTGCGCTCATGCCCAATGTGGAAGCTCCCAATGTGATCCCCGTGGCGCCGAGCGCAGTCTTTTTAATAAATGATCTTCTGCTGTCTTTCATTTTGAGGAAAATTTATGTTAAAAAATATTCTGAATTCAAATTGGCGATTTTCACCTAATTATGCAAACGTTTGCATAAACTGATTTACAGACACGATCCCATTCATTGCCACATATAAATTTATGTAATCAATCGCACTTTATTCCCTGTTCGAAAATTTATTTTTGTGAAAAAATCGACACTTTCGGGATATGGAGCTGACGAAAAGTATTTCAAAACGCAATTATAATGCTTTTCTGTGGCATGGAGGATTTCTGGCCATCGCCTCATCTTTCATGGATGTCGATACCATTATCCCTTCGATGCTGATCAACGCAGGCGGAACCTCCGTGCACGTGGGTGTACTCACTGCCATCCTGATCGGCGGCTCCAAACTATCGCAGCTTTTCTTTGCCCCTTATATCAACGCCAAAGAGAAAAAGCGCCCATTACTCATCACCGGTATATATCTGCGGGTCATGGCCCTAGCTGCCATGGCATTGATATTCTTTTTATACCATATCCTGCCGGGAGGCTTTATAATAGGGCTCATCTTTTTGTTTATGACGAGTTTTTCTCTCGGCGGGGCATTCGCCAATATCTCATATACAGATATCCTCGGCAAATCGATTCTGGATGAGATGCGCAAATCATTCCTGTCGCTACGGCAGATCATTACGAGTGCTGGCATGCTTGTATCGGCATGGCTGGCGGGTCTTGTGCTCAGACATTACGACTATCCGGTCAATTATTTTGCCGTATTCGCCATAGCGGCCGCCACCCTGGGGATTGCTTCCCTGGGCTTCTGGCGCATCGTTGAGCACTTCGTGCCTGTTGTAAAAAATTACAGCGGGATATGGTCGTCGATCAGCGGTGAACTAAAGTCGAATAAGCGCTTGATCCA
>WGED01000211.1 GCA_015492915.1 Cyclobacteriaceae bacterium | reverse complement strand
TAGCGAGAATGGTGGGAGCAAATTTTGGCCCTTTGCCCCGATAATGAACCTCAACCCCCTCAGCCCCATATACGAACAAGAAAGGGAAATGGCAACGATGACTATGGCAAAGTTTTTATGAAGACAACAAAATATTGCGATTTCAGGAGACAGAAAACCTATCGCAAAAACATAAAAGACGAATGGATTCAGAGAGTTATAGATTACTCTATTGGAAAAGAAGTTCAATCGGACGGACGAATTAAGATTTGAGGGAAGAAGTTGACAAAAACTTAAGAATCATCCTTCTTGAAGACGGTGAAACTGTACTCAATGCTTTCTCTAACAGACCTTTTATTAAAGGAGAAGAGTAAATGAAAGTCAAATATTTAGAAGACACGGATACGCTTTATATAGAGCTGTCAGAGGCTGAGGCTCCTGAAGCGAAAGAGCTGAACGAAAACCTGTAGGTTGGCCTGGACGCTGAAGGCAGGATCCACAATTGCTTACATAAAATATTCTAATAGAACGGATACATTATCTATAAGTGTCTTTAAGAAAAAAGGCAAATTAATCCTGGAGATTCGCGATACTTTCAATTGATCATTTAGGGATGGAAGATGAAATATTAAAGATAGGATTGATGATGTCATGTTTGCACTCCTTCATTTAACCACTTTCACAGTGGGCCGGCAGATTACGCTGCCTACAAAGGCATTGAATGGGACACTATGAATCACCTCCATGAAAAAGGTTACATTTCTAATCCCAAAAGCAAGGCGAAACCAGTGACTATTACTGAAGAACCAATGAAGCTTTCAGAACAGCTTTTCGAAAAAAAGTATTTTGGTATTGGATAAGTATCATAAGTATCAAAGCAGCTAACATTTGCTCCAGTGGACGAAGGGCTCTTTTTGAATGGCTTGCTTCTGTGTCCTCTTAAAGCTTTATTTCGAAATTGCAGCTCAGGGGCCCCTGTCTCCCCTCGTAACTCAGCTAAATGGTATCTGCATATTAAAATCTTAAAATCTCACAATGCAGGCGATGGGTATCATAATTTGTATTTTGTACAAGGAGCTCTGATATGTTCGTTGGGCACTACGCTGTCAGTCTGGCATTAAAGAGAGTTGATAACCACGCCTCATTAGGCATGCTGTTTTTAGCAGTCCAGTTCGTAGATATATTGTTCTTTCCGTTTGTTTTGATGGGAATAGAGCACTTCAATATCGTCGAAAACTATACACAATCTACTCATTTTGAACTATATTTCATGCCGTACACACATAGCCTTTTTGCTTCGTTTTTGTGGGCTGCCGGAATTTATATTGCTTTTCGATTTATGCCTTCGAAAAAAACTGCAAACAAAAACAAGATAGCAATAGTAATGGCAACCGCTGTTTTATCTCACTGGTTTTTTGATTTAGTTGTCCATACGCCGGACTTGCCCCTTTTTGGTGATAGTTCGACCAAACTTGGGTTCGGCCTATGGAATAATGCCATAGCAACCTATTTGCTGGAAGCAATACTCTTGCTTCTAGGATTAGGTTTATATCTCAAATCGACAAAAGCCACTACGTTCGTCGGCAAATACGGCATGATAATATTTGTTGTGCTTATGCTGGGCATCAATGCGGAGAACATATTTGGTCCCCCATTTGGTGACAATGTCGTAACAATGTCAGTTGCTGCACTTGGATTATATTTTGTTTTTGCAGGAGTGGCGTTTTGGCTGGATGGAAAAAGGAATTGAATACGTTCGGCGGATGAAGGCAGATAACAAATTTTTGCAACCGGTGGCAGGGCTTTGTTTTTTGGGTTTATTTAGTTCACGCCGGAGTTCTGTTTGAACAGGAAGTGAGGTGCCTGAACTCCCTGAACTCCCGCAACGGCTGGAAAACTCGTTGGGCGTGAGCTTGACAGTCATTGTAACCAGGTTTTGATGGAGAAGTTATGCACAGACAGAATGTTTCGACGGGAACGAAATGGGAACCGATTGTGGGTTACTCCAGAGCAGTGCGGGTTGGGCCGTATATCCATGTTTCGGGAACAACCGCGACTGATAAAGATGGGCAGATTGTTGGGATAAGTGACCCTTATACTCAGACGGTGCAGGTACTCAAGAACATTGAGGCCGCTCTGCAAAGGGTTGGCGCGGCGCTTAAAGATGTGGTGCGCACCCGGATCTATGTCGTCAACATTGATGACTGGGAGAAAGTGGGGAAAGCCCACGGTGAGTTCTTTGGGACAATCCGGCCTGCTACCAGCATGGTTGAGGTGCGCCGATTGATTGCTCCGGAAATCCTGGTGGAGATAGAAGCAGAGGCTATCGTATTGGATAATGAAATAGATCCTCAGGGACGTGATAGCGCCTAACACCCGCTGCAGCCTGCCCCGCCTCCGCTGCCGCTCCGTGGCGGCAGGTGGGCCAGATCGTTAAGCAAGGAAAACACAAATGAACTATTACGCTTTCGTTGCCGGTATCGTGATTGCCGTATATGTGGCAGTTGGCTTTAAGAAAACAAAGC
Source organism: Cyclobacteriaceae bacterium (assembly GCA_015492915.1). Taxonomy (GTDB): domain Bacteria; phylum Bacteroidota; class Bacteroidia; order Cytophagales; family Cyclobacteriaceae; genus JAAUQL01. The sequence goes on along the minus strand of WGED01000211.1, from coordinate 360 downwards.
TTGAAAAAAGAAGATGGGTTTACCCGGCATTTCTTGCAACCTTCCCAGTCTATTACTGGGTATTTGCGATGTATGCAGCAGACTATAAGGCCCTCATTAATGAAATTGGAATAGGGCTTGCCTTCTTTCTCACCGCCTATATGGCGTATAGGTTAAATAGTGTAATCGGGCTTATAGTGTTAATCGCTGGATATATCCTTCATGCTGGATATGATGTCATCCATAATTCACTATTCATCAACCCGGGAACTCCGGTGTGGTGGCCTGAATTTTGTGGGTCTATTGATGGGCTAATCGGTGTTTATTTGCTGTACTTAGTCGTCTCTGCCAAAAGTCGTGCAACGAAAAATGCTTAACAAT
>WGED01000210.1 GCA_015492915.1 Cyclobacteriaceae bacterium | reverse complement strand
TTCATCGATTACCTGCCTTATGTCCTTTTTAAAAATAAAGGACGAATATCCTGAAATCCATGGAATGGTCAGAATAATTTCTTGAGAATGTGTTATGAAAAATTGACTATTTTTCATGTTTTAAATTATTATGACGACCTGCTAAAAATCAGGATCTGACGTGACTACAGGAGTCAAAGTTTCCGGTATCTGTGTTTTGCAAATCAATCTGAAATCTTATATTTGATTAGCGGCATCTTTCATGACACTACCGCTGAAAATAACATGAAATAAACTTTTTTCTCTCTCGAAAATGACACAGAAAAAAATATCTTCATCCAAAAGTAGACTCACCAGGAAAACTGTCAACAACACCCTTTTGACAGAAATCGCGTGGGAGGTCAGCAACCAGGTAGGCGGCATTTACACGGTGCTGAGGAGCAAGGTCCCGACGATGATCGACAAATTCGGGGATCACTACTGCCTGTTGGGGCCTTATGTGCACCCCAATGTGGCCGGTGAATTTGAGGAGATCGAAGAGATAGTCGGCCCTTTTTCTAAAGTTGCCTCGAAAATGCGTGATATGGGTTATGAGGTACATTATGGAAAATGGCTTATCACCGGACGCCCAAAAGTTGTGTTGTTTAACCCGTTCTGCGTATTCGACAAGCTGGGTGACATTAAATTCGGGTTGTGGGAGCACCATCATATCGGCACACCCGATGACCACCTCATCAACCAGGTAGTAGCTTTCGGATTTCTGGTGAATATGTTTCTGGAAATGCTGGCGCAGGAAAAGAAAGGCGAGCAAAAAATTGTGGCGCAGTTTCATGAATGGATGGCCGCCACGCCAATCCCGGAGCTCAGAGGAAACAATACCCCCGTTGCCATTAGTTTTACAACACATGCCACACTGCTGGGCCGTTACCTCGCTATGAATGATCCTGAATTTTACAACCATCTGCCATTCTTCAACTGGGAGCAGGAAGCGATCAATTTCAATATCGAATCACAGGTACGCATCGAACGGGCCGCAGCACACGGAGCTCACGTATTCAGCACGGTAAGCGAGGTCACTGCTACGGAATGCCAATACCTGCTCGGCCGCGAACCGGATATTGTCACACCAAACGGTATCAACATCGAGCGGTTCCATGTGATCCATGAGTTTCAGAACCTCCACCAGAAATACAAGGACAAAATTCACCAGTTTGTCATGGCCCATTTTTTTGGCAGTTACACTTTTGACCTGGAAAACACGCTCTATTTCTACACATCAGGACGTTTTGAATTCCGCAACAAAGGCTTTGGCCTTACGCTCGAGGCACTGGCGAGGCTCAACTACATGATGCAGAAAGAGAAGATCAATAAAACCGTAGTGATGTTTTTCATCACCAAGCAGCCTTACCATTCTATCAACCCGCAGGTGCTGGAGAGCAGAGCTGTGATGGAAGAGTTGCGGCAGACATGCCAGTCGATAGAGCAACAGGTGGGCACGCGACTATTCTATGATGCGGCGAGCATCCCTGACAATAAGCTCCCTCAACTCAACGATTATGTCGAAGACTACTGGCGGTTGCGATTCAGGCGTACGCTCCAGTCATGGAAAAGGGAAGGGCTGCCGCCAATCGTTACACATAACCTCGTGAATGACGTCGATGATCCCATTCTTATGTTCCTGCGCAGCTCTAACATGGTCAACAACATCCACGATAAGGTGAAGATCGTTTATCATCCTGATTTTATCGTACCGACCAACCCGCTTTGGGGCATGGAATATGAGCAATTTACGCGGGGATGCAACCTCGGGATCTTCCCAAGCTATTACGAGCCGTGGGGCTACACACCGCTCGAAAGCATCGCCCGCGGTGTGCCGGCTATCACCAGTAACTTATCCGGCTTTGGCGATTTCGTATTACATAATATTGTCAACCCGCAGGAAAAGGGCATTTTCGTGGTTGACATGATTAAAAATACTTTTAATGATTCGGCCCAGCAGCTTGCAGGTGAGCTTTTACGCTTTGTAAAAC
>WGED01000209.1 GCA_015492915.1 Cyclobacteriaceae bacterium | reverse complement strand
CCTTCGAAGCGATATAATTGCTCAATCCTTGCATGCCACCGGGAAATTCGGGCATGGATTCTACGATCATATATTCCTGTTCTTTTGCCGGAGCCTGAGATTTTTGCGATTTCAGCGCTGCCCTGAATTTTTCGCCGGGGTTGTTCTCCGGAGGCGGCAAAATGATCATGGCCCTGGCCTTTTTCAGCTTTATCTCCACATCATTTCCCGATTTCAGATCAATGATCTCCGGGCGATATCCGACAAAGGAAAAAGATACCTTTTCCTGTTCCTTTTCAAGAGGCAGCTCAAACTCCCCGTCTTTATCGGTAATGGTACCGCGGGTGGTATTATTCACAATGATATTGACATTCTGCATAGGCTTGCCGGTAAGGGCATCGGTTACCTTTCCTGTAGCAGCATATTGCCGGGTATTTTCTTCATCAAAAATGGTTTTTGTAGTGATGATTATCACGCCGCTTGCCTCATCATCGCCATATTCGGTCTTGGCTTTTTCACCTTTGAGCACGGTGATGTTCTCTATTTTATGAGGGTCAAGGATTTTCACTGTTTCCATGGTTGTCCTTTCACCGTTTAGAATATACATCGGTTCCGGCAGCTGTGTTTTTATGGTGTCAGTGATATTTTGGGCGTTGGTTTCTGTGCCGGAAACCGTCTTTTTCCCATGGTCAAACGGATCGGTAAAGGCGAGGCTCAAAAACATCACTACAGGCAGCAAGGCCAGGCTTCTCCATTTTCTGATGTCCGGTGATTTCATTTTTTTCATCATGGTCATTCGTTTTTTGTTTAAAGAAAAATTGAGCGGTGTGATAAGAACGGGCTGTGCGATACCAAGGGCGTAGCTCAGCAATAATTTCTGATAGTCATGCACAGGCATCCCCCCGCGCAATACCGCCTGATCGGCCAGATATTCATGAGTTTCCTTCATAGATCTTCGCATAATCCACACAAAGGGGTTGAACCACTGAAATGCGATGATCAATTCGATGAGTATCAGGTCGATCGTATGATGCTGTCGAATGTGTTCGTTTTCATGCGCCAGCACGTCGATTATGTGTTTTTCTCTGACCTGATCCGGCGGGATGAATACCCACGAAAAAAAGGAGTACGGACTGACCGTTTTGGGGTCAACGACTATGCGCATTCCGGAAATTTTCATCTTCCTGGAATGGCTGATTTTCCATGTCAGCCCTGCTGCTTGTACCATCAGTCTCAATAACAACAACCCCGCCCCTGAGAAATATAACCATGGCAAAATGGCCAAAAAGTCATAGCTGCCGGTCACTTCTGTCGAGGGCATGACGACCTGCGACGGGAGGGACTTATCGAGCAGTTGGTATTCGGTGCCGGAGGCGCTTAGGTGCAGGCTTTCCTGCGGGGGAAATAAATTTCCGGTTCCGAAAAACGGCAGAGTCAGCGCTATGATCACGCTTGCGAGAAAGTAGTAGCGATTAAAGTCGAAAAAGGTCTCTTTGCGCAAAAACAGCCAGTAGATCATGTAAAACAGGCTGATGGCGACGGCTGACTGAAATGCATAGACGATGAACGGGTTCATGACGACTTCTCCTCTCTGCTCATCTCCTGCCTGATCTCCTGCATCATTTCCTCAAGCTCCTGCATGCTGAGATTATTTTCTTTTGTAAAGAAGGATGTGAGCTGTTTGAATGAATTGTTAAAATACTTTTCCATGAACTGCCCGAAGAAAAATTTTGTGTATTCCTTTTTTGAAATTACGGGATAATACTCGTGGGTGGTGCCGTAGGATTTATGACTTACAAAGCCTTTCTTTTCCAACACCCGCACCACAGTGGACACAGTGTTGTAGGCAGGCTTCGGGTCGGGCAGCCGCTCCAGGATGTCGCGGACCAGTGCCTTGTCAAGTTCCCAGAGGATGTGCATCACCTGCTCCTCTGCTTTTGTCAGTGTTTTCATCATCATTTTCATTAATCGCCAATAAAGATACTACTATATTTTTAGTTTACAAACTATTTTTATAGTTTTTCGACTAAATATATAGTTGTCCAAGCCTTCGTACCGTTGTAGTGGGTTATTCCATGAAAAAATCATCATTTTCTCATGGAGCGAATGGCCGGGGAAACAGGGAGGGGTCTTTAAGGCAGCACAGAAATGAACACAGAACAGGGGCGGATCTTACTTGTGTGGGCATGTT
>WGED01000208.1 GCA_015492915.1 Cyclobacteriaceae bacterium | reverse complement strand
TCATGGATGCGCTTCTGCACATAGATGGAGACCCCGCCCCGTCTATTGACAAGACGGGAGGTCGGGGGATGATGCCTTTTTTTACCGGTTCTGGGTGTAGAATGTTTCTACGCCCTGATATCTCCCGACCGGCTTATCAGCACAATGGATATCTGGGAGTAGTTGCAAACTACTCCCAGAGAAGATAAGATATGCAATTCCGTTTCCACACGATTCATGAAAAAATAGTCATTTTCTCATGAAAATAAAGCCCTTACCTTCCGTCATGCAGAGACCTAATTTTTGGGAGTCCCAAACACACAAAATGGGATGACACATAAACACGTCATCGGTAACGGCAGCGAAGCATCTGCTGTATTGAACCACTCACTGCTTCCCATCAACAGACCCTTCGCTGCCGCTCTGGGAGACGGAAAAAATGAATGAAAAATTACGAATTACAGATGATGGAGGTGAAGTGGGTATTCATCGCCTGTTTGGTTTTTCTTTGCGGCCCTCAGTGCTGCTCTGTGGCACTTTGTGCAACAACACCTTTTCAAATCATCTTAAAACCATAGTCCCCTTATTACCGGCAAAAATGCCTGATTTTTCATGACGTACTGACCCGCAGCACCTTGGCGCCCCTGATTTTGCGCTCTTTGAGTTCTCTGAGTGCGATATTGGCATCCTCGAGGGCGTATTCCTGCACTTCCGGCCTGATGGGGATTTCAGCGGCAATCTCGAGAAAATCCATGATATCCTTCCGCGTCACATTGGCCACACTCTTGATCTCTTTTTCCATCCACAGGTGTTTCTCATAGTTCAGCTTCAGCAGTTCATCCTTGTCGATCTCTTCCTTCCTGATGGCATTGACCACCAGCATTCCGCCCGGCAACAGGTTTCGCATTGCCTCCACTATGGGCTTCCACACTGGGGTGGTATCTATGATCGCATGCAGCAATTTTGGTGGAGTATCTGTAGTGTCCCCTGCCCATGCCGCGCCAAGCTCCAGCGCGAATTCCCGCTCTTTAGGGCTGCGGGCAAAAACATAGACCTCACTGTCGGGATAGAGGTATTTTGCAACTTTGAGCACCAAGTGACCGGAGGCACCGAACCCCGTGAGCCCCAGAAGCTGTCCGTTTTTCAATTCGCACAATCGCAGAGACCGGAACCCCGTGCCACCTGCGCACAACAAAGGCGCCGCCTCAGCATCATTGAAAATCTCGGGGATGGGATAAGCGAATTTTTCCGGCACGGCCATATATTCAGCATACCCGCCCCAGGCATCGCGGCCGGTCGCTTTAAACTCAGGGCATAAATTCTCCACTCCTGCTTTACAATACTCACACTCACCGCAAGATGAAAAAATCCAACCCACGCCAACCCGGTCCCCAATTGATAGGTGATGCACATTCTTTCCCTTTTCCTCTACTATCCCCACTACCTGGTGGCCCAGAACCATTGGAAAAAATACAGGAGGCGTTCGCCCCTCTATTTCATCGAGTTCCGTATGGCACACCCCGCATGTCAACACGCGAAGCAATACTTCATCATCAGCATACATGGGTTTGTCAACATCCTGCATAGTGAGCGGGTCAGGATTTATTTTCATATCGACAACCTTGTCGAGTACCATCGCTTTCATGGCAATTCACTATTGTCTTAAAACCATTGATTTCTCATGATAAAAAAACAAGATTAATCCGCTTATTCAAACGGAATAATACTATTGGGAGATACTTACTTTGTTAAAAATTGCGAACTGATCCCAAACCTAGTCACTTCCCTGCTTATCCGTTTTCGGTTTAGGTTGAACGATCATCTTGTCTATATCCCCGCTCTGTGACAAAAATATGGCCCAGGACTGCGTAGTCTCGAACTGTGCCAGGATGATAACCAGGATGGAGGTCATCGGCACGGCGATCAGCATGCCCATCACACCCCACACATTTCCCCAAATGGTCAGCGTGAGCATCACTACCAATGGGCTGAGATTTAATGAACTCCCGACAATTTTCGGCTCAATGAAATTGGCCACGAGTGTTTGGCAGGCTTGGACAAAAAGAAAAGTCCAGATAAAGTATGAAAAAGAATCAAACTGAATGGCTGCAAAAAGTGACGGCATGGCGGTGGCTACAAACGAACCTATATACGGAATGAAATTAAAGGCAAATATGATAAAAGCCCATAGCAGCGCAAACTTGACCCCAATAAAAAACAAAGCCCAATAGGCCAGGAAGGCCGTCAGAAAACTGGCGAAAGTCTTTACTGTCAAGTATCGTTTGATGGAATCATTCATCTGGGCGATCAGCTTACTCAAATCTTCAAAATTTTCACTGCTTTTATAAATCTTGTCCAGCTTTTTCTGAAAGAGATATTCCTCCATCAGCACAAAAATCAGATATATGAAAAATACGATAAAGTAGCCCACCCATTGTGTAAGGGAATTGACAAGCTGGGTCAGAAAAGGTCTTAACTCCTTGCTCCCGGG
>WGED01000207.1 GCA_015492915.1 Cyclobacteriaceae bacterium | reverse complement strand
GATAAATGAAATTCATTAAAATTATGACCGAACCGGAAATGATTAATTAAGCCGTTCTGATTAGCCTCTTGGTCAGCCTGTCAAATCTGATGAAGAGCATGGCCGCGGCAAGCGACAACCCTGCCCACAACCCTATCCACACACCCACAGCGCCCATGTCGAGAACGAAAGCGAGCACATATCCGAGCGGCAGGCCCATGCCCCAGTAGGCGAGCAGCGTGATGATGGTAGGGATGCGCACATCGGCCATGCCCCTCAGCGAGCCGAGCATGACTACCTGTATGCCATCCGACAGTTGAAAGAGTGCCGCAACCACCAGCAATGTGGCCGCCATCGATTGTACATCGGCGTCGCCAATGTATAATTCCGGGAGCCAATAGCGCCCTGCAAAAAATAAAATGGCTGTTGTGGCCATAAACATGGTAGCCATCGCCAGGGAAGTCATCGCTGCATTGCGCAGGGTGTGGTAGTCCTTTTTACCGAGTTGATTGCCAACCCTTATCGTCGAGGCAGAGGCAATGCCGAGGGCGACCATATAGGAGATCGAGGCGAGATTGAGTGCGATCTGGTGTGCCGCGAGTGGCGTGGCGCCGATCCAGCCTATCATGATGGCCGCGATGCTGAAGGTGGAAACTTCGAAAATTAACTGAAAAGCCATGGGGATGCCGAGGCGCAGGTTTTCCCTGATGAGCGGAAATGAAAAATTGCCAACGGTGAATACTTTCCAGAATTTAGAAAACCTGCGGTCGAACAGCACAAACAACCCGAGCAGGATGGCCATGATAACCCTTGAGATCATGGTGGCAAGGCCGGCGCCGTACAGCCCCATGGGCTCCATGCCCAGCTTTCCGAAGATGAAGATATAATTGAGCACGATGTTGATGATGTTGGCCGTAATGGTCACATACATCGCCTGTCTGGTGTATCCCAACCCTTCTATAAACTGACGGAATGCCTGAAAAACCATGAACGGAATGAGTGAAAGGGCAATAACGCCGAGATAAGGGAGCGCGAGCTTTACAACCATCTCAGGCTGGTTGAGATACCATATCAGGTCGCGGCCCGGCAGGATGGCCACAGTGAGCAAAATGCCAAAGATCACGTTGACCAGCAGGCCGTGTTTCAGTATTTCCGTGAGTAAAGGGTTATTTTTTTCTCCGTCTGCTTTGGCAGCCTGCGGTGTTATCGCCAGCGACATACCGATACCGAGCACCAGAAAGATCATGAATATGCTGTTCGCCAGTGAAGCGGCAGCCAGCGATTCTTTGCCAACCCTGCCCACCATCACATTGTCGGCCACGCCCACGGTCATCTGGCCCAGATGGCTCAGCATGACCGGGTAGGCCAGCTTCAGGTTTATTCTAAAATGTTTTTTAAAGTCGGTGAACAAGGTGACGGTGATTATTTTGACGCAGCTAAGTTATCAGCAGTTTGGCACGATACGACATGTTTCCATGAAATTTGTGCCATTTTTCGGTTTGCAGGTCCGGGTTAATCCTTCAATGCTTCCAGTCGCTTTAGCAATGGCGGATGCGAATAGTTGAAAAACACATAAGCCGGATGCGGGAAAAGATTGCTCAGATTATTAACAGACAGCTTTTTCAGCGCTTCCCGGAGATATTGCCCGTTAAATGTTTCTTTGGCGAAAGCATCTGCCTGGTACTCGTTCTTACGGCTCAGCACATTCATGAAAATGCCGAGAAAATGGGAGATAGGCGAATACAGAATGCCGAAGGCCAGCAGGTTGAGATGTATTGATAACTGGCTTCCCCCCATAGCCTGCGACATCTCAGTGCTGAAAATGACCAGCGACATGATGTACAGCGTCAGGCCTGTTTGCAAAACAGACAGCACATAACCTGTGATGATGTGTTTCTTTTTGAAATGCCCCACCTCATGCGCCAGCACGGCCACCAGTTCTTCGGTAGTGTGCTTCTCAATGAGCGTATCGTACAGTACGATCTTTTTCTTTTTGCCGAGCCCTGAGAAAAAAGCGTTGGCTTTGGACGAGCGTTTCGAGCCGTCGATTACATAGATATTGTCCAATGGGAAATCAGCCTTTTTGCTGTAGTCTTCTATGGCCTGCTTCAGTTCACCTTCTTCCAGGGGTTTCAGTTTGTTGAACAACGGCAGGATGAGTGTGGTGTAAAACATGTTCATAAACAGCATAAAGGCCGAGATCACTACCCAGAAATAAATCCAGAAGTCAGGGCCGAACAAATCGATGAGCTTGAGCAGGGCATATAGTATGACGCCGCCGATGACAGCCGTGAGGACATACCCTTTCAGCTTGTCAAGGATAAAAGTTTTGGGAGTGGTTTTATTAAAACCGAATTTTTCTTCGATGACAAAAGTATCGTAGATCTGAAAGGGTATCTGGATGATGTCGGAAGCGAGAAAAATAATTCCGAAAAATGTCATGGAAACCATAATCTCCGAATTCACGAATTCTCTGATCCAGGCATCGAGCCAGCCGAAAAAGCCCGTGGCGATCAGCACGAAAGACAAAACAAAACTGATGGTGGATGTGAGCCAGCCGAACCTCGTATTCGTCCTGGCATAGGCTATGGATTTTTTATATTTTTCTTCATCATAAATATCCCGCACTTCCCCAGGGAGTTCTTCCCGCATGTTCTTCACGTTAAGATATTCCAGCACCTTGCTTAAAAGGTAGTCAAAGGTGATGATGACCAGCAGAATGATCAGGATGGTTTTCGGCTCCATGCTCATGTTCGTTAAAAAAGAATGCAAAAATATAAATTTATTCATGAAGCGGATCACAGGCACGGATTTATTGCAGGTGCCGCGGTAGTTTACATGAATTTTGGGTTTAATGATTTTTTTCCTTGCGGAAAATCAGAATTTGGGGCAGGGGATCTGTCGTACGTTTTTGGGCGGTTTGTGTGGATCGCCAATAAAGAACTCATATCGCAGTGATATTTCATGAGCGCCTCCGGTAGCGATGCCGAGTTTCGATACCGTGTAATCGTAGCTATATCCGATGTGCAGGCCATTTGTTGAGACGCCTGCAAGAAAGATAATGGACTCATTGTTGGTTACCCCTTCTACGGTTTTGAACGGGACACCTCTGTACCATACGCCGAATACGATCGGTTCGTAGTTAAAATACATGCCGATATCGAGCTGGGAAAATTTGCCCTGGAATTTATACTGTGCAGTGGGCGTGACACTTACTTCGCGGTAACCCCCTGGGAAGCTTGTGTTGGCGCTCGAAGGCAATATAAATTTATAGCCTGCATGAATTGAATACTTTCTGTCGAGTTTGCTGTCTCCATTGATCAGAGAATTTATTGGTGTGAGCAAATGGCTTGCTGCAAAGCCTAACCAGAATCTGCTGGAGTAGAGCAGCCCACCGGCGCCGAAATCAAAATAATTATTTCTGAAATCCCTGTTTATAATGTCATCGTCCGTGATAGGTTTGAATTGTCCGTCAAAATCAATCTGATCACCAAATATCAGGTTGTTTTTGTCCACGTTTTGCATGACATACGATCCTTCCAACCCGGCCCTGAAAGATAATTTATCTGACAGTCGGAGTTGGTAGGCGTATTGCAATGCTATGCTGTTGGTTTTCAGCCCTGCCAGTCCTTCAATATCCGACAGCACCAACAGTCCGACACCGCTGTTAACTTCATCGAAATAATAGTCGAAATATCCTGAATAAGTGACAAAATTGGTTGGAAAAGCAGGCCACTGGTTCCGGTAGTTCAAACCCACCCTGGCCAGCCCGGATGATCCTGCAAAAGCGGGGTTAAGATACAGCGGTGCAGCATAAAACTGTGAGAATTGGGGATCTTGTGCATTAGAGCTTATGCCGGGTGTAAAAAGGAGTAAAAGAAGTATTGTAATTGTTCTGATCATCCAAAATATATTTTATATAAACATTCAACGCGGCTTTAAATATAAAAATAGGACGACATAAATTTACTTTTATTGTATTTTTTATTATTTCTTGCATCACGACGGTTTCATTCTATTTGTTTAAAAATAGTTATCAAAACATACGATTTATTACCTAACTTTCGTAAATATTTAAAGAAAGATCGTTGAGTAAACCCTGAAGATGAATAATGAGTAGAATCTTACGTTTAAAAAAAACTTTTCTTAAACACCTTAT
>WGED01000206.1 GCA_015492915.1 Cyclobacteriaceae bacterium | reverse complement strand
CTACCAGGCATAAATGTCCAACCGAAATGAGATTTCGACAGAATTATTTTAAACAACTGGAAGACAGGGCTAAAGTTTAAAAATCATCATTAATTTATGAAACAGGCCATTAAACTATCGGTACTTTTATTTTATGATATCTGTTCCATAATCTTATCTTTGGTGAGATATTTTTTATTAACACCCCAGATCGATGAAGAAACTGCCACGGGGAGTAGTCCTTTTTATATTTTTCCTTTTGTGTCTTTCCATGAATATGCAAAGAATTCACGGACAGGGGCTATCGACCGAAGGCAAGGACTTTTGGGTTGGTTATCTGACCAACTGGCTGCAAAATCCCAATAATCCCGTCATCCTCGAACTTTACATCAGCGCCGACGATACAACCAGCGGCACCGTGACCATTCCACGACAGCCTGCATTTACGCCCATTAATTTTACGGTTTATCCGAATGTGACAAAAAGGATAGTGATTCCGACCAACCTGGCTATGGCTTCAGGTACCAATAAGATTGAAAACAAAGGCGTGCACATCACGACAGAAAATAATGTAAGCGTGTATGCCATGAATAAAAGGCAATACAGCGCCGATATGACTGTCGTACTACCGACCTATTCGCTTGGCAATGATTATTTCGTCCTTTCTCATTGGGAGGATGGCAACCGTAACAATAATGCCAATTCGGATTCCGAATTCATGATCGTAGCCATAACCGACAGTACTGAAGTAGAAATATTACCAACCTTTGAAACCAAGGGTGGCAACCCTGCCGGCGTGCCCTTCAGAGTCACCCTGCAGCGTGGTCAGACTTACCAGGTACGTGCAGTGGGCGATCTGACCGGAACCAGAATCACGACAACTGCTACGGCAGGATGTAGCAGCTTTGCAGTATTTTCAGGTAATATGTATACGCAAGTGGGCGAATGTGATGTGCGAAATGGTCATGACCACCTGTATGCGCAAATGTATCCGACCAATACCTTGGGAAAAAATTTCATCGTCGTCCCACTGGAAAACCGGTACAACGGCGATATCATCAAGTTTCTGGCTACTCAGGACAATACAACCATTACAGCAGGAGGTCAGAGCATACAATTAAATGCCGGGGAGTTTTTAAAAATTCTCTCTGATAAGGTGCTCAATGTTCAGGCCGACAAGCCCATTGCTATAGGGCAATACAGCCGTACGATGGATTGTGACGGCACCCTGGGGGACCCGTTTCTCATTCCTATCAGCCCCAATGAGCAGATGCTTAAGAAGATAACCTTCAATGCTCCGTCCATTGCTACACTTGAAAATTATTCCCTTACCATCATAACCAAAACAGCGGATATCTACAGCATTACTTTCGACGGCACTTCCGTCGGCAATTATTTCTCGCCGGTTGCCGGAACGGAATATTCCTATGCCCGCATCAATACCATCGGGGGCAACCACACCATCTATTCGGCCAATGGATTTATCGCTTACGTCTATGGCTTCGGACACAATGAATCATTTGGATATGCTACGGGAGCCAGCCTGGCCAATCTAAATGTGGATGTAGTTGTGGAAGATCAGAACGGAGCGGCGCCCATCGACAGCCTTTGCCTTGGACAGGATGTTGTGTTCACACCTGTTGCCGATACTGTTTTCAAAGTTTTTGAATACGATTTTGGTGACGGACACAGGCTAACCACCTATGATAATTCACCTGTCTTTCATAGATACAATAAAACAGGGAAATACCTTGTCTCGATGAAAGCCTCGATCGGCACGGGGGATTGCAGCAGTGGTAATGAAGAAACGACGCTCAAATGGATTGGCATTACAACACCGGAAGCCAGCATCCTCGGACCGCGTTCCGTATGCCCAAACACATCGAATGTCCTTTATAAAATTGAAGAACCGCACATCGACAGTTATCAATGGTTCGTGAACGGGGGAACAATAAAGACCGGCGCCAACGCTAACATCAATGTTGATTGGCATGAAACCAACAGGAATGCGACCGTGCAACTGCTCGCCACCAACCGCTATGGTTGTGTATCGGATACCATTATGCATCCCGTACGGATCAATGTACAGCTCGATCCCGAAGCGCCATTCGGCCCTGACAGCTTATGTTCGAATAATATTATCGATGTGCCGTATAATGCCTATTACACCAATGTGTCAACCTATCAGTGGGAGGTGGATTTCGGCTCAATTTCTTCGGGCAACGGAACAAACGAGGTGACAGTAAATTGGGATTCCCAGGGTAAAGGAAAATTGTGGTTTCAGCAGATCAGCGTTACGGATACGGTGTGTGACGGGCTGTCCGATACCCTCAACGTGCTAATCCGGAGAAACCCATCGCAAATTGGCCAAATTGTCATGGAAAAAGACACTATTTTACTTGGTGAAGAGATTACCCTGCATCTCGACATTGATACACTGTACCGTTTTGCCGACTGGGTACTGGGTGATGGTACCGTACTCGACACCATCAGCGCAAGAGACACCATCCGGCACACTTTCCTGTGCGGAACAAAGTACGCGATCAGGGCTATTGCGTACGATACCGGCACAGTCTGCAGCGATACAAAAATTCTGCTTGAAAAAGATATATTCTTCAAGGCGCCTGAGATAGAGATTATAAACGTCACTGTGTCCCACGATGTTGAAAACGCCATTGAAGTCAGATGGATCATGAGAAATGAGGCATTTTATGACAAACCCGTTTATCTGTACCGCATTCAATGGACTGGCAACAACACTGAAGCTGACTGGAAACTGATCACAAACCTGTCGACCGATCAGACCTATTATCTTGATGAAGGAGTAATAATCGATGAATTCCCATATCTCTACAAACTTGTAACCAATCTTGACTGTGAGGAGCAGATATCCAGCAATCCGCATCTGAGCGTTCTACTGAATGCAACGAAGGAGGACAATCTGACTTCTCTTCAGTGGAATTCTTACGAAGAATGGCGGGAGGGTGTTGATCACTATGAATTGTGGCTTAGTGTTGACAGTTCGGAGTACATTCTGTACGAAACTTCCAATGATCTGCAGCTATCTTATACTGACAGTATACAAGGATTCGATCACTGTTTTTATGTAAAGGCCATTGAAAGGGAAGGCAACAATTCGTGGTCAGCCTCCAATACCACTTGCGTGGAATATATCCCTCAAATCCATACCTACAATATCATCACTCCCAATGCCGACAATTACAATGAATTTTTTACCATTGACAACATCGAACACTATCCTCACAGCAAGCTGACTATTCTGAACAGATGGGGTAAAATTCTTTACGAGACTATCGGTTACAAAAACAACTGGAATGGAAAGATCAATGGGAAAGCTGCCCCTGCCGGCACTTATTATTACATCCTGGAACTTAATGAGCCGCGCAACGAAATAGGTTCAATCAAGGGTTTTTTCTCTATCCTGTATTGAGACCTTATGAATAATCCCATGAAAAAAAGACCATTTTTTCATGTCTGAAAATCGAGAAAGATAGTGAGGCATTAGTCAATAATACCTCCCCATCAGCGGATGATCAACTATGGCTCTCTTCAATTCCAAAAGATCGACAATCCCGTCTTTTTTATATACAATCTTGCCGCCTGGCTCAATGAGAATCGTGAAGGGAAGATTCCCTTCCCAGTCATTGCCGACGATATCAATCAATCTGTACACGTCCGTTCCGGAATAAATAAAATTTTTAACCGCTGAGTGATTCTGCACAAGGAAACGGGCGACTTTGCTTCGCTGATCCATTATGTCGAGACTTACTGAAACGAACTCAAAATTACGCGCACCGTACATACGTTGCAATGTCACCAGATCAGGGTATTCGACAATGCACGGGCCGCACCAGGTTGCCCAGAAATTGATGAGCCGTAGCTTTTTGGAATAGTTGCGAATCAAGGAGCGCGCTGCTGTTGCATCTATATCAAGCAGCGGGACCGGCTTGAGCTCCCATCTGTGGTTTACTTCTTTCACGTATTCCTGCTTCCAGGCCCATTTTATCGAGCATCCGAAGGTTTTCAAAACCGGCTCCAGTATTTCGACATTCAATAACGCCGCATCGATTGCGCTTCTCAGATCTTCGGCATTGGCAGTACCGGGCTTTTCAGATTCGTCAAGCCTGCCGTTATATCTCAGTTTTCGTTCGCTGTCAAATACATAAGCATGTGGTGTTGAGGTGGGACCGTACTTCAGCGATGCTTCCTGCGTATCGCCGTCATACAGGTATTTAAAATTAAATCCTTTGGTGCTGGCCCTGATTTTCATTTCTTCATACGAATCGCTTAAATCCGTATAACCAAGCTCCTCTGGCAGTATGGCTTTAATGGAATTAGGCGAAATAGCCACTATCTCAACACCCTGATTTTTGTAATCGTCAACAAGCCTGATGATCCTGTCTTCATAGGCTTGCGCTGTCG
>WGED01000205.1 GCA_015492915.1 Cyclobacteriaceae bacterium | reverse complement strand
GACAAAAGGCATTATGATGCAATGAACATGAAAAAGTTTTTTCTCCAAATACTTATCGCATTAATCATTCTTTTTTTGTTTGAGCCTGGAGCCAGGTCACAAGATTTGAAATTGGGCGAGGTGCATATTGATGTCACGGGCGACCCCGTCGCCAAGCCCTATTTTATCAACGGATTGCTTCTATTGCACAATTTTGAATATGAGGATGCGACCAGGGAGTTTGAGATGGCGCAATTACTCGATCCAAACCTGGTAATGGCCTATTGGGGTGAGGCAATGTGCTATCACCAGCCTTTATGGTTTTATGAGGATTTTGATAAGGGAAAGGGGGCATTGTTTAAACTGGGGGTCAAAAAAGAGGAGCGGCTCGAAAAAGCCAAAACACCCTTGGAGAAAGATTTTATTGCTGCAATGGAAGTTTTGTACGGTGAGGAGAAAGATACTGAAGTCAGAGATGAAAAATACCGTCAGGCTATGGAGGAAATGCATAAAAAGTATCCGGAGGATGAAGAGGCGTCGGCATTTTATGCCTTGTCTCTCATGCACGATTGCATTGCGAATGACAAAAAAGAACAATGTGATGCGGCGTCGCGAATTTTGATGAAACTTCTTACTATCAACCCTGACCACCAGGGGGCGATGAACTACCTTGTTCATATTTATGATAATCCTGCGACAGCCTACAAGGCAAGGAAAGTTGCAGATAGTTACATGGCCTTCGAGCCACAATCTAAGTTTGGATTACATATACCGTCCCATACATTCCTGGCGCTTGGCGACTGGCAAAAAGTAAGACAGTGCAATGAGGCCTCGTGGAAAGCTGCCGAAACATGGGTAAAAAAGAGGAAAAAATCACTTGAAGACAGGGATTATCATTCAAGGTGGTGGCTTCAGTATGCTTACTTACAAGAGGGCAAATTTGGTAAGGCGCTTGAAATACTCAATGAGATGAACAGGGATGCGAGATACAGCAAATCCGAGCGGCTACGCTTTCACCTTGCCATGACGAGGGGGCATTACCTTGCCGAAACAGGGAGGTGGCTAAGTGATGTGGTCAAAATAGAGATTCCTACCAAAGGATTTAGCGTTAGCGTGAAGAATATGTGCTTTTTTGTCGATGCCATGGCGGCTCTTGAAAAACACGATCTTCCCCGTGTTGACTGGTATTTGAACCAGATGACAGACCAGCGAACGGTTGAGCAAAATAACAGGAGTGATTATACAAATTTCAGATTATGTAGCACCAGGCCTGTAGTAATGAAAAAAGGCTTAGATAGGGAACTGGCTCTGGCAGAGACAATGGAATGGGAACTACAGGCGCTGAAGGCATTGAAAACCAATAAGCTTGATGAGGCGGAGCGATTTATAAAAAAAGCCGTAGTGCTGGAAGATGGCACAACATATGATCCGGGGCCACCTGTTGTGCTGAAGCCTTCCCATGAGGTTTATGGCGAAATATTACTTGCCATGGGTAAAAACCAGGAAGCTGTCCGGCAATTTGATTTGGCGCTTCAGCGTGCGCCGGGCAGAAGCCTGTCATTGCTGGGCAAATACAGGGCGCTGATGAATCTCGGGCAAAAAGAGAAAGCGGTCCTCGTAAAAAAATTGCTCTTGAAAAACTGGCAAAAAGCAGATGAACACGTATTGTCCATGCTTAAGCAATAATTAACCTTGCCTTAAACCCAAAATTCTCACCAGGATTTCGTTATGAGAGGTTAAAGTACAACTTGTCCCGCCAGGGCGGGAAGAAAATCAGCACGTTTGATGAGGAGGCATAATGCACTTTTATGGTGACGAATCAAACGTGAACGAAGTGCCTGATTTTGACGTAGTTTAAGCTCGGAATAGAAAGGTTATTGAGAATTTTGGGTTAAAATTTCTATGAGAAAACGACTTTTTTTCATAGAAAAAGGCAAGGCCCAATAGCCCTGCCTGTCAGTTCTTTTGGTTTTATGAGAAAATAGTGATTTTCTCATAGTTTTTACGGGAATATTATTCAGCCCGTGTCCAGTGAGTAGTCCGGCCGATGAGTGATATTCCGATGTAGCCTCTCACATGCAGCGAACCGTCCTTTTGCATTTTTATAATGCAACTATAAGTTTTACCGCTTTTGGGG
>WGED01000204.1 GCA_015492915.1 Cyclobacteriaceae bacterium | reverse complement strand
CTTCATGGCCTGTCTGCACTTTTTACTGATCAATTCCACACGATAATCAATTGTCAATTAGTGTGCCAAACAACTGTAGTGTCAGCTTTTTATGCAAGAGCTATTTTGATGGGATGTAGTTTATAAAATATTGGAAATAAGTCCTGTACAATTACATTATGAGAAAATGATCATTTCCTCATAGAAATTTTTTGAAGGTATAGCGATGGTGTTAAAAACAATGGAAGATCACATTAAATCAAAACAAGATTTCTGATAAAATAAGATAATGACGAGTTGTTACTCAGGAGACATGAAAATATGATTATTCCGGAATGATCGGTGTGCCCGACAGGATAGGGCCATAGGCTAAGGTTACTAATAGCACTGCGGGCCTTCCTCGTTAAACAGAACGAAGTAACGGGTGCCGTTCAGGTAAGTCTCCCTGTTTATATAGGTAATCTCAAATTCCATCACCCTACCGTCGTTGAAATTGAGTATCAGCACAGGGTTTGTGCCGTTGAATTGTAATTCCCATTTTCCCTCACCGCCGTCACCGGAAGATGAATATGCTGATCCGGCATCGATACTCATGCTGTAATCGCTGCTCGAACTAAAACCAAATGTCCCATTGGGACAGAGGTCAATGGTTTCTTCCGAACTGCCACCGGCATAACCACTGGAATAGCTGGTGCTTGTTGATACCTTCATGTATTTCAACCGGCAACCGCCGGGTGTTTTGAACCAGTTATCCCATTGTTTGACCACATCAGGAATTTCCGGTTTGAAAAACTTAACTGATCGTGCTAGCGACTCAAGTGCGGCCACATGCTCGGTGCTAAAGCGCTCCGGTGTGGTAATAATCATACAACTAAGACCCGAACCTCCATAAGGGCTGATCAATCCTACCGAATAAGCTTTCACCTTTTCCCGGTTCATAGTTCCCACATAATTGGCTGACAAGCCGTTATTGCCAAATGCTCTTGGCTCACCGGATATCTGGAGTACGGTGCCGCCTTCCTCTTGAACACCTTCATATGCTCCCTGCCTCATTTCTTCAATGGTTTTGTACGGCAGGGTCGTTACGATTATTACACCAGCCATAGAATTATGCACCATAATATATCCTATTTCATTGCGCTGATATTGCCAGCCATCAGGAGCAGTAAATTCCACCCCAAAGGCAGCTTCGCGGATAACACGGGGTTGTTGGGCCATGACGATCGGGTGAATGAGTAATAACTTGATTATCAGTATGGAATAAAAGCTGGCGGCTGTTGTCTTCATTTATACAATTTACAGTTATAACTATTGAAAAACAAATGGTTGTAAACTCAATCCGGTAAATTTTTGTCATGCTTTCAACCCGGTTGTATGATGCCGGTATGATGAAAAAAATTACTCTTAACATTAGCAAATCTTCCTCGCACCCTGAAATTCAATAGCTTCAATCCTCCTCAGGCAACTCATCAGAAAATGAATTCGAATATTGAGCCAATGAATTAATTATCACCTTAAAAATCATAAAATATTTCCCGGATTATAATAACATTTATCACTAACCTACGTAGCAGATTTCCCGTTATTAATTATATAAAAGTCATGGAAGTGGATGAGGAACCCGATAGTACCAACTCCCAATTAATTAGGAATTTACGACCTTAGCTTTTAATTTAATAAGGCCAATTATTAGCCACTCGTTCTATTTTTTCAATTTAAAATTTTAGTGTTATGAACAAGCTAAAAAAAACACTTGCAAAAAAAATTGAAGAGTGGCGCCCAAGAACAAAAAGGCTGCTCTCCGAATTTGGTGATGTAAAAATCAGCGATGTCACGATAGCCCAGGCGCTGGGTGGAATTCGTGGCGTCAAATGTCTGGTAACGGATATTTCTTATCTGGACCCCTACGAAGGTATCCGCTTCAGAGGATACACTATCCCGGAAGTACTTGAATTATTACCCAAACCACCGGGAGCCGAAATGCCCTATGTCGAAGGTCTTTTTTATTTATTGCTCACTGGTGATATCCCTACCAAAAACGATGTAAAGGAAGTTCATCAGGAATTTGTGATGCGTCGCAACGTACCTGATTATGTTTACAAGGTGATGGATGATCTGGCAGACCACCACCCGATGGTCATGTTTTCTGCTGCCATCGTGGCTATGGAAAAAGAGTCTGTTTTTACTCCAAAGTACAAAAAGAATGAGCTGGATAAGTACAATATGTGGGATGCATATTATGAAGATTCACTTAATTTGCTGGCCAAGCTGCCGAGGATAGCGTCTTACATTTACAGAAAAAAATACAGGAACGGAGACATCATAGTCGGCGATCCAAAGCTCGATTGGGGCGGTGACTTTGCCAGAATGATGGGCATTGACAAGCCTTACGACGATTTGTCAAGGCTCTACTTCATCCTCCACAGTGATCACGAAAGCGGTAACGTGAGTGCCCACACAGGCCACCTGGTAGCAAGCGCGCTGTCGGATGTTTACTATTCTATTTCATCAATGATCAACGGTCTTGCCGGTCCGCTTCATGGCCTCGCCAACGAAATGGTACTGAGGTGGATACAAGGTGTCATGAAGAAAATGGATAATAAGGTGCCCACCCATGAGGAAATGCGCAAATTCGTATGGGATACACTGAAATCAGGACAAGTGATTCCGGGTTACGGTCATGCAGTATTGAGGCGAACGGATCCGAGGTATATGGCTCAGAGAGAATTCTGTCTGAAGCATCTGCCCAACGATCCTATCTTCCAATATGTAAATGTATTGTACGAGGTAGCACCTGATATCCTGAAAGAACATGGAAAAGCCAAAAACCCATGGCCGAATGTCGATGCCCAATCAGGCGTGATACAATGGCATTACGGTGTCAGGGAGTATGACTTTTATACCGTTCTGTTCGGCATGGGCAGATCACTGGGTGTACTGGCCAACATCATCTGGGACAGAGCGCTCGGCTATCCGATAGAAAGGCCGAAATCTGTCACAACGCAGATGCTCGAAGATCTCGTAATGCAGAAGGAAGAGGAAGAGAAAGCCCCGATGACACACTAAAAACTTATAATACAGGCAACCGGGCGACCGGCAGAATTCCGATTGTCTGCCGGTCGTTTTTTGTACCCAAAACTCTCCTCCTGACGCAAGTCTGCCTGCCCGCGTGTTAACTGGTGCACTGCAGGCAGGCGTCCCGCTTGTACCCCTACATTCCCAAAATACTTCTCTGTTGCGTTTTCACTTTC
>WGED01000203.1 GCA_015492915.1 Cyclobacteriaceae bacterium | reverse complement strand
GTGCTGTATGAGCGTGAAGCCTATCAGTCAAAAATTGACGATACGGTGAGAGTAACTTTTGACAGAAACGTTAAAAGCTATAATTATTATTCTCCTTTTGACGAAGATCAAATTAGCTGGACTCCCACATTTAATGGGAAAATGATTTTTGAGATTAAAGTGAATGGACTACTCCCGTTCTGGCTACATCAGATCATTAAAAAGCATGGATTATGGCAAGAAGCCATTTCAAAATACTGCGGTGGCCTTGTTTCTGCTCAAGGCCTTTTCCAAATAGGATAGGAACCTGGGACTCTTAAGGAAAGGAATATCGCAATGGAATCTATTATTGTACCTCTGGTTGTGTCTTCTGTACTCGGAATGTTCATTGCTGCAACCTATCATTTCACCAAAAAGGGGATTTCTCATTCTCAATCGTTCATTAAAAATCTGGTGATGCTAACCGTAGTAACCTGTACCGTGATGTTGGTCATTGGCGATAACATCGCCCGGGCTTTTAGCCTGGTAGGAGCTCTGTCCATCATTCGTTTCCGAACCCCCTTAAAAGATCCCCTGGATATTGGATTTGTGTTTTACGCCCTGGCTATTGGTATGGCCATCGGGACAAAAAGCTATGAAATCGGTTTTGTTGCCAGTATAGTCATCAGCTCTCTTTTTCTGTTTCTCTATAAATTCAATTTCGGTACCAATAGCAAGGTGGATTATCTTATAAAATTCATTAAAACCAAGGACCTGGATGAGAAGCAGCTTGAATCCGTCATGTCGAAATATGTATCCGAAGCGACTTTGGTTAATATGATCCGACCTGCTGAAAAACCGGAAATGGAAATGACTTACATGGTAATGTTCAAGAAGAACGGCAAGACCACCAAGGAAGACTTTATCCGCGAAATGGAAAATTTGAATGGGGTGCGGAGAATTATCGTATTAAATAAATCCCTGGATATTGAAAATTAATCGAGTTTCAGGAGGGGGAATTTACCTGTTCTTTTCGATTCTTAACCACCTTTGCGGGAATGCCCACAGCAATGGAATATGCGGGTATATCCTTATTTACCACGGCGCCGGTTCCGATAATGCAATGTTTATGAATTGTTGTTCCATCTAAAATTTTAACACCGGCGCCCAACCAAACTCCCTCTTCAAGATGGATGCCTCTGGAGATCCTTGCCTGCTCAAGAACCGCTTTATCGGCTTCGTCGAATAAATGATCCCCTCCGATGAGGTAGCAATACGCTGCGATCAACACATGCCTGTCAAGTTTGACGGTGCTGGCCGAAAAGATTTCAGAGTTGAAGCCAATATTCACGAAATCATCGAGGATGATATCGCCGTTTTTGCAACTTAGAATTGTATTGCGGCCGATAAACACCCCATTGCCTATGCGGATTCCTTCGTTGTCCTGGCCTTTTGCATCAAGCACACAGTTATCATCGATCACAACATTGTTGCCGATTTCAATTTTATGAGGATGGCGGATGACGATATTCATTCCGAAATTCACATTCTTCCCGACCTTTTTAAAAAGTTTTGGATAAAATATTTTTCGCAGGAGCAGTCCTAAAGCCCCCGGCACCCAGCTACAAAAAAGCATGGTCAGCTCGTAGCGGGTTAATGTCCACAGGGATCGTTCACCGACCACAAGATCCTGATATTTGGCCAGGCTGGATTTATTGCTGGCGAACAATTCCTTTTGAATTTCTACAGTTTCCTGCTTCATGATGTCACCTTTATCCAGTTGTGGTCAAGATACCATTGTGCTGTTTGCTTAATGCCTTCCAGATTATCGTAGATTGGGTTGAATTTTAATTTTTCATGCATCTTTCGTGTATCGAAGGATCGATCCTTGGTGAAAAAAGCGATGCGTCGACGGTAAATCGGCGGTTCGACTCCAAGTCGCTTGCAAATGAATTCGCAAATATCGCCCAGCATGAAAAGCGGCGCAGCCGGCAGCTTGACAAACTTAACTTTTTTATGGTACACTTCCGCAATGGTGGTTACCATCTGTTTTAATTCAACATGGCTCCGATTCCCGCAAATGAACACATCGTTCTCCGCTTCAGGATGGGTGGCACAAAAGATAAAAAAATTGGTTAAATCCTCCACGTGAATAAGATGATATAAAGTGTTTTTTCCACCAATAAGTGGGAACCAGCCAGAAGCCGCCATTTTAAATAATTTTAATAAGCGCCGATCACCCGGCCCATAAATCGCTGCCGGCCGGATAACCGTCAAGGGCAGCCCGTTCTTCTCCGCGAATTCGCGAATCCACAACTCCCCTTCCAATTTTGTCTTTTGATAGATGTCTCCAGGGTTGAAAGGAGAATCCTCGTTAGCAGGGGGATTTTCAATATGGCCGTGAACCCCTACCGTGGAAGTATGGAGAAACCGCTTAAAATTATTCTGCTTTATGGCTTCGCGGGCAAGATGCTGGGTACTTTCGACATGGACCCGGAAATAATCTCGATCTTCCAATTTGGCTTCTCGATAAGCGGCTGCAATATGAAAAACATATTCAACTCCCTGCATCGCTTCTTTTATGAGTTCTGCATCGAACACATTACCACGGTACCATTCAATATTCAATCCTTTAAACGGTTCTGTATTTGAGCTGTGCCGGGCAATGGCACGGACGTTTAAATTGGCCTGCACGAGTTTTTTGACCAGCACGCTTCCCGTAAAGCCAGTCGCTCCAGTAACTAAAACGGTTGTTCCTTCCGGGATGCTTTTCATTTCCATATTAAGGTTTTTTGCCATATTGTTCCAGGTCTTCATAAATGCTAAACAGCCGTTCTTTAAATTTTTCGTAGCTGTGTTCCTGTTTTACATATTCTGCCGCCTTTTGGGCCAGCTTTTTTCCCCTGGCTGGATCACGAATCAGAGAGATGATACCCGCAGCCATCTCAGCCGGCTCGGGTTGAACGAGTACAGCAATATCCTTTGAAAGGATCTGAGTGTGCGTATACAAATCCGTGGCTACTATGGGTACACCTGAAGCCATATAGGAATAGATCTTCATCGGTGTATTGGTTCCTTTAATTCTCGGAGATACCAACACATCCGCTTGTGCCATGTACTCCTGGATATGTGCGATGGGCTTCGGGCCCAAAAACACCACATTATCCTGGATGCGCATTTCCTGTGACCGGCGTTTATACCTCTGAATATCCCGCTCCTGGCCTCCAATTATGATCAGAGAAGCATCATGGTCCTGCAAAACGTGGCGAAAAGCTTCGAGCAGCAAATCGATTCCCTGATAGGGTTCCAGATTGCCGATGTACATCACAATGGGGTGATTCAGATGAAATTCTCGGCGGAGATCTAGAGCTTTGTCTACGGTTGAGGCTGTGTGATTGTGATTTAAGGCAACATCTTTGAGCACGGTGATTCGAGAAGCTCCGAGCTTTTCGGCTTCTTTAGCCAACGCATCACATACTGGTATTACGGCAACGGCTCGCCGAATCGCTTTGGATTCAGCATATTTCAGAATTCCCGCCACTCTTTGCAATGCAGGAAATTTGTCTGTGATCTGCATGGACATCAAAGAATCCATGTCATAGATGTAGGGAATAGAAAAAAACGGTTTGAAAAAATAGGCCATAAAGACGGATTCTTCAACCGCGTGAATCAAATCATAGCTTTTTTTTCGAATCAGTGTGAACACTTTAATAAAGAAAAACAGGTCACAATAAATCTTCTTCCAGGAGAATCCCGGCCTTATGGAACGGATAGCAAAAATAGGCTTGATGCGATATATTTTCACTCCCCGGTAATTCCGGTCTTCACCGAGATGATACGTTAGCACATCGACTTCATCACCGCGTTCGCTTAATGCCCGAAGCAGTAAATCCACCGCAATGGGTGTTCCGCGCTCCTGGTAGAACGGATGTGGTGCCAGGAGTAGAATTTTCATCTTCAGATGTCCCTTCTTACCGCTTTGATGATAACGGGGGAACCCAGCCAACGGTTCAATCCCAGGATTTTGGTAATTCCTTCCAGCAAAGCTGACAGCCGGGGCCTGTTGAGCATTCGGTGTAAAACCATGGGAAAGAAAAACTGAGCATACCGATCCGTAATCTCAAACCCGTGCTTATTAAAATGTCTGAAAAGTTCTTTTTCATCAAAACAGATGTAATTCCGCGTATTCTTTTCCACTTTTTTCTTTTTTTCGAACAGCATCGGCGCGAAATAATTGATACTCCGCACTGTTGGATAATCCAGGATGACGGCATGTCGGGCCACGCGGCACAATTCGGCAATCAGTACGTCCCATTTGTGTATGTGAGAAATCAAGCGGAATGCCAGAACGGCATCCATGCTTTTATCTTCAAAAGGCAAATGAAAGACATTGCTGACAACGAATTCCAGCTTTCCAGCCTCATGCTCTGCTGTCACTCTTTGGCTACATGAGAGCGCGCTTCCGTGAATGATCAATTCCTGGCTTTGTTGCAAAAGCATGGAGGTAAGCTGAGCATGGCCGCCGCCTACATCTAAAACACTGCCGGTGGGAATGCTGCTCAACATCTTCTGGGTCGCCGTTTCTTGAATTTGCAAGAACCATTTCCCGGCCTTGCTGGCAAATCGGCCGGCATAATCATCGGAAGCGGTTTCAATATCAGGGCATTCGATCGAATACACGAACGCCGGTTTAGTTTTGGTACTGCGCGCCCTGACAATTAGCTTGTATCCGGAAAAGAACGGGATAAAATGGTCAAAAAATGAAAAGGTGCGAACCACTGGATAAATGTATGAGTAAAGCTTAAAGGCTTTTCGGTTTTTTTGCAGGTCTTGCGCCGTGACAAGATTACCTTTTGAGACTTCCTGGTTTTCTGCGTGAGCGGGCTGACCCTTGAGTTTTGCCAGGAGATCCATGCCGGCAATAATAAGCGTATCAGTAAGTTCAGAAAAAAACCGAGAATAGGTTTTATAAGAAATAAGTTCAAACTTTTCGGCCAATAGGGCCTGCAATTCTTCCAGCGTGTATCCCGGCCTTAAATGGCCGTGACGCTCATCCGTTTGTCCCAATAGCAGGCGAAGCTTCCGCAACAGCGTATTCTTTTTGTGCGGTACATTGATAATCACCTCGCCACCGGGGCGCAACACGCGGTATACTTCCTTTAAAAATTCACCATCACGATGGATGTGTTCAAGATAATCAATAATCACCACCACATCGAATGAATCATCATCGAACTGGCCCAAACTTTCTCCGATACGGTAGACCCGATCCCGGACCAATTGCCGGATGGAATCGACTGCGGTTGCGTTTAAATCGGCGCTTGACCATTCTCCGCCACGCTGACGAAGCAGATAGCTGATCACGCCGTTGTCACCGCCGATATCCAGCCCTTTTAAGTGCTCGGTGTGATTGAGATAGTTAACAATTTCAGAAAATTTTTGTTGTTTCAGTACAGACTTCGAAAAGAGTTTTAGCGCCCAGTCGCCTTGCATCATGTTGCATTCTCAATTTATGGATTTTTGGTACATCTCTACGTAGAGTGTTTCGAAGCTGGAAAGCTGCTTTTGCAAAGAAAAGTGCTCTTCGACCAGTTGGCGCGAACGGAGGCCGAATTGTTTGCGCTTTTCCGCATCATCAAGCAAATCCTGGAGAGCGGAAGCCAGCGCCGCCGGATCACCCGCCGGTACCACGTATCCGTTTTCGCCGTCTAGAACCGCTTCCGGGGTCCCACCGACACGGGTGGCTACAATTGGCTTGCCGCAAGCCATGGCTTCCAGGATGACATTGGGCAAACCTTCGCCAGCAACAGAGGGCAAAACAAAAATATCGATGGCGTGTAGCAGCTCCGGAATATCCCTGCGAATCCCGAGAAAACGTACACGATCCTGAAGCTGATATTTGTCTATCAGCTTTTTAAGATTTTCCTTTTGACTGCCATCGCCGATCAGCACAGCATACATCTGCCGGTATTTAGGAGCCAATTGATGAAAAGCCTCTATGAAATACTTATGCCCCTTTACGGCTTCCAGTCGAGCCACAATCCCTATCACGATCTGATCGTGCGAGAACCCCAGCTCCTCTCTTTTCTTTCCAGGATTCCCGTTCAAAGAAAAGGTATTTAAATCGACCCCATAGTGAATAACATGAATCATATCAGGCGGAATACCGCGCCTTCGGATCAGAGAATCTTTAATTTCATGGGAAACGGCGATTATTCCCGAGGCAAATTTCATGGCCAGTTTATAGCCGATTTTTCTTTGCAGTTTATAATGGTACGGATCACCTTCATGGGTCACCGTCTCCCATGAAAGCACCACCGGTACGCGTGCCAATTTAGCAGCCAGAATGCCTGAAAAATCAGCCCAAAACAGAGTCGTTTGAACAATATCGATTTGCTTTTCGTGCATGAGCTTTTTAAGCTTTAATATGGGCTTGATATCAAAGCGATTTCGCCGCTGGCATTGGTAAATCGGAACACCGGTGCTTTTAAAGCGCTCATAGAGAGGTCCATCAGGCCCGACATTAGCAAGATACTGATCGAAGGTTTGGCGATCTAATCGTTCGATCAGTTCAGCCAGCTTGTTTTCAGCTCCTCCCATACGGAAGCCATCCACCACATGCAGCAGCCTTATTTTTCGCCGTGTTTTCATCATATATCACCGTTCAAGTTAACCCTCGGTATAACTGAATCAATTCTCCATCTTCGAGAGGATATGTAGCTTTGCGGCCCAGGAAAAAAAAGCTCGAAGCGGCATCATAGCTACCTGGATGTCTGATCAGAAAATAATCAAAATACACAACCCAAAATATTAAATATGAAGCCAAAACACCCAACAATTTACTTAGCTTTCGATTTGAGGTAAGGGAGGCCAAAAAATATTTAAAACTCCAGGCCAGGGCCATCCCGGGACCACACGTCGGTCCGCTATCGATTTCAGTGAAATAGCGGAAAAGCCGTCGGTGCCCTAAATGTGTAAACCGTGTATAATCAAACGCACCCATGTGCACCTGCTGCATAAATGGGGTTTCCGCATAAACCACACCATCGGGGGTTAGCACGCGGTGAATCTCCGCCACGCATCGCTGGGGGTCGAGAACATGTTCAAGAACCGCCTGGATCAGCACAGCATCAATGGATGCATCATCAAAGGGCAAATCATGCGCATCGCAAATCAGATTCGTTCTCGGACCGATGTATATATCGCTTTCAATACACCGAATGTTGCGATTGCGCAGAAGGGAGGCTATTCCTTTCCCTTCGACGCCGCCCCCAATTATTAAAACGGTTGCTTCGGTTTTGGTTTTTAAAATCTCCTGCTGGAAGAGAGCTATTTTTTGCTGTGTAATAGTATTCAGAACCAGGTCGGGCAGGAGTTTCCGAAGCATTTGCTTTAATGCTAATCTTTTATGCTGTATTGACTTATGCTGACGGATAATCTCCTGCGCATCAAATAAACTGTTATCCGGATTAATCAGAATCGGAATATTCTTGTAAACTGAGAAGGTCCTGCCGCATTCACTATAAAGACAGCGGCATTCAGCCTGTTCGGCTTGTATATCCAACTTTCCTTTTTTACAAGACGGGCAGCGCAGCCTGGTCAAAATCTCATGTTGTTCCAGTAGATTCAGCGGGGCATCCATTCATATGTCCTACCATTTCAATGGGCTGTTTCCAGCCGCTCATCCACACGTTCTACGATTTCTTGATTTTTATCTAGTTTCAAGATCAGGATTTCGTTGTCTGTTTGATAATCCGCTACTTTTTTGCTCCCTTTCATGCCCGGAGCAAGCAGCACGATGTCGTGCCGATCCCGAATTTTAAGTGTAAATGCAACGGCCTGATTTGGAGACAGAGGGCGGCCACCTATAGAGACGGTCTGTTCATTCACTTCGATCACCGCCTGTTCGAACCCGTTTTTTATCGGAACGATCACGGTTACAAACGATGTGGGGAGATCTATTTTTTTTGAGAAAATGGCGGTTGGAGCCGGAACCTTTTCGCCATATTTTGGGGCATACCATCCCTGCACAGGATTTTCCCGGCCTTCCACGATATCGAGTTCCAGTCCCTCGCCGAACAGCGGCCAAAGAACCAGGGCGGCATCCCGGTTTCTCGCATACACTATATTTTCATGTTTTGTTTGAATTGGAATGGGCATAAAATGAAACAACTGCTCTACTTTGTGTTTACCTTTGCCTTCGATGAAGTCCCACACAACCCAGTAATCCGGTTTTACGAACAGAATCCTTCTGGTGTGTTTGAAGCCGTCATCGATGTTTTCTTTCGTCAGGCCATACCCATCATCATAGGTTGCCTCAGCATAATCGTAGCGATCTTTGCTGACCCAGATAACAGGCAGGCGCCGGTGGGGCCAGGAATCCCACTTATCTTTGCGATGCCCCCGGTATTGCCCCTTACCATCGATGACCACCGTATTGTGGGCAAAGCTGCTCTCAAAAAATTGATGCCACTTGTTGTAGACATATGTGTATGTCCCGGGATCAACAATAAAAGGTTGTCCTAATGCGAAAATTTCGATATTTAGTTTGTCCTCATGACCGTGGGCCGAACCGAACCACCCTGCATCGAAGAAGCAGTAGTTGGCCTGTGGGTTCCAGCCGGAGCGCATCACATAAAAGCCGGAATAGGGCAATTCCACAGAGGTGACTTCTGGGGGACTGCCTTTCTGGCGTCGCGTAGCGTAATATTCGAAATCGCTGCGGTTGAAAATTGCCGCCGCCTTCTCAAATAAATGATAAAGCGCCCTGCCATGAAAACCATCATTGACTTGTGGGAATTGTCCATCAGGGCGGGAGAGGTAGAGCAAAAACTGATACATGTTTTCCAGGGTAGCCGCATATTTGCTGCCAAGGTCATACTTATAGTGTTGAGCAAAATCAAAAATGCGCTGAAACAGCAGGATCACATAGTAGTGGTAAAACGTTGATGCTTCCACATAGCCTCCATCCGGGTATACATCCAGCGTCATAGCCCGATCCAGCCGTTCGTTGGCCACCTCCAGCCAGAAAGAGGCTTGCTTAAATTCCGGGAAAAGGAGCGCCGCTTTTAGCAATCCGTAGGTTTCCTGAATTATATGATTCCGACGCGGCGAGCGAAAATGGGCCAAAAACTGGGCGTGGTCATGGATCGAGGCTAAAATTTTGATCTTCAAATCCCGATAGAAATGAGGCGAATCCCAAAAAGCGTAAAAGGCGTGAATCATTCCATCGCTCATTCGCATACCGGCACCGATTAACCGCCATACCGGATCTTTTT
This sequence comes from Cyclobacteriaceae bacterium, assembly GCA_015492915.1. GTDB lineage: Bacteria > Bacteroidota > Bacteroidia > Cytophagales > Cyclobacteriaceae > JAAUQL01. The sequence continues at coordinate 2,010 of WGED01000203.1, read as the reverse complement.
CATTTTTCCAGCGGGGAAATTTTATTTGTCGGAACCAGGATTCCATGATCCGTACGAAATCCCTGGCGTATTTTTCGTCTTTGGTGTAAAGGTACGCTCCTGATAAACTCCGCAACCATTCCAGCTCATTCAAGGCATAAATCCAGACCAGATCTTCATTCGGACTTTGATACCATTGAATATCAGCGTCGAGCTGTTCTGTTCTTCCCCAGAAAGTAAATTTTCGTGCCAGAATATCATCGGCTTGTTTCACGACCTTTGCGGAATCCAGGTAATTGTTTTTTAGAAATTTCAGCAATTCGGCATTTACCAGAGGGGCCCGACTTTCTATGCTCCGAAACAATCGCAACAGATTTGATGAGTCGGAAGGACGATCATGGTTAGCGCCATGATTGGTGAATTCGGATTTAAAATAGGAAAGAAATGCAGGCTGCAATGTTTTAGGCGCCGGTTCCAGCCGACGATGGTCCGGCTGAATTTGATAGATTACTGCTGTTCCGGCCAATATGACTACTGCAATTCCAAACAGGAAGGGCGAGTAGAACGTTTCGAAAGGCTTGCTTCCCTGGAATGCTTTTTTTAGAAATAACGCAAACGCTAACGCTGCAGCCGCAAGAACAATATTGCCGGCAATGCTCACAGGCTCCAAAAATCCAGGAAGAAACCGTTTGTTGACCCAGTAAACCAGCGGCAAAAAAACCAGCAGAGCCGAGAGCCCGGCTACCAGGAGCTCATCCAGTGCATGATAAAAGAGCCATAGCACAGAAAAAACAAACGCCAGGGGGACCAGCCATAGCAGCGGCTGCGTTAAGCCATAGTACAGAAAATAGCGCCAGAAACGTTGAATTTCAGCAGCAGTATAGTCTTCAATAGACAGAAAATATAATAGATAAACCGATCCGCCGATCAGGCTAAATATAGCCGCGTAATACAAACAATACTTTAATTTTACAGCAAATTTTCTTCCTGACATCATCCTTTAAAGGTTCCCTGTCCTGATGCATTTTATTTCCCTCGAAAGCCCCTGTAAGCGAAAGCGCTTCCCTGTGCCTCATGCTTAGTTTTCCGTGCTTACTTTAACGCCAGTCGGTGGGTTGGGAGCGTTTTCATCCGCCTTTGTGTTATCGACAAATTCAAAGCGTATGGCATCGGCGATCACAATGCCATTGGCTTTATTGGTAATGATCACCTTCCCTACAGTCCCTTTTGGGAACTCGAACGTTCCGAGTAAATTCCACTGACCGCGGTTTTTTGTTTGATCGACTTGTTTGGTAACTTTCTTATTGTTGCCGTACACGATTTCATATGTCACATTGGTCGCTGCACGACGGCCGGGGACGGCTCCATGCCATTCGTAAACATTGTATCGTCCGGGAACACCTATCGTTGGAGTAAAAATCGCTTTAGCTTCGCCGTTCCCGGGTTCAGCATAGGCAAGGCCTTTCAAGCTATATCTCATGCCATAGGCATCATCGGCATCTTTGGTTAAAATTTGAACCCAGTTGCCTTCTAAGCGGGCGGGCCTGCTGCCCGGTGAGGTTTCTGCATCTTTGGGTTCTTGCTGGTTATCAATGATGATATCCGCCACCACGGTAATGGGTTTTTTAAGCAGGATGATGCCATCGCCGACAATTCTTTTATTGTTCTCTACCCGATCTCCAAAGAGCCGAACCGAAGTGAACGCTTTGCCGTTGTTGAACTCCGGGTCCTGCCCTCCACGAAAGCGGAAATATGGCCCGTTGTAAGCCGATTGAGCCCGCAAATCTGCATCGCTAACCCTTTGAGGGCTGCCCGTGGGGTTCGTAATTGAGACGCCTTTTTCGAAAAACCGGACCCAGCATCCGTTCCATAACTGGATTGGGTCTGAGGTTGGGTAGCCGAGGTCTAAATCAAATTCATCATAATGTTTATCATAATGCTGCCAGGGGGAATTCTCATCTGTGAATTCGAAGTATCCATCTCCAAGCAGGGTTAGCGTCAGGCCGAACCGCATTTGCGAGAAATAATTTT
>WGED01000202.1 GCA_015492915.1 Cyclobacteriaceae bacterium | reverse complement strand
TCGCTTGATGAATTTCCATTCCTCAAATCCGGGACATTTTGAAACAAGCGTTTTTCAATGTAATTATTTAAATATCAATTCCTTACTTGCATCATCGCATTCTTTTCATGAATAATCCCGGCTAAATGACAGGGTCAATTTTATTATATTTACACCCATGAAAAAGATCATCATATTTTTAGTATTGTTTTTATGTTTTAATTTCCTGCAGGCGCAGGATAGTTCCGAATGGAGTGAAAAACCCGGTATCAGTTTTATGGGTTTTTTGGATGTTTTTTATGTATATGATTTCAATAAGCCTGAAGACGGAGTGAGGCAGCCATTTTTCTTCAATCACAACAGGCATAACGAGTTCAACATCAATCTCGGTCTTATACAGTTTGATCTGACGCATAAAAAATACCGCGCCACGCTCGCACTGCAGGCGGGCACATACTCAAACGACAATTACGCTGCCGAACCGGGTGTGCTTAAAAACATTTATGAAGCGAAAATAGGCATTTCGCTGACCGGGAAAAACAACCTGTGGCTTGATGCTGGCATATTCGGATCCCATCTTGGATTTGAAAGTGCCGTTTCGATGGATAATCTAACCCTGACCCGTTCCTTCACTGCGGAGAGCTCTCCTTATTATCTTTCAGGAGTCAAGCTTACCTACAATCCGGATGAGAAATGGGAATTTGTACTCGTTGCCTGCAATGGATGGCAGCGAATCACCAGAGTGCCGGGAAATTCGCTGATTTCGTTAGGAACCCAGGTAAGTTATACTTTTGATAATGATATTTTAATCAATTGGAGCACGTTCATCGGGACAGACGATCCCGACCCGGAAAGACGAATGCGGTATTTCAATAACTTTTATGGAATCATTCCATTGGCAGATAAGTTTTCAATGATTGCAGGCTTTGACATAGGATTTCAACAGCATGCAAAAGGCAGCGGGGATTACGATGTATGGTTCACCCCCGTTGCCATCGTGCAGTATTCTATATCCGATAAATGGAAATCCGCCATGAGAATTGAGTATTTTCAGGATAAAAAAAATATTATTATTCCCGTCAGGTCTCCGGAAGGATTCAAAACTACCGCATTGTCATTGAATCTTGACTATCTGCCTATGCAACAGATCGCCTGCAGGCTGGAAGGGCGCTGGCTGGCAAGCCCTGAAGAAATATATGAAAGCCCTGCCGGCAGGAAAAAAAGTAATGTTTTTATTGCTTCGTCTATTGCCATAAAATTCCAAAAGTAATTGTGGGCCTTTGATAGCAAGCCCATGAAAAAACGGTTATTTTTCATGAATCCGAACAGGTAAGGGCAGAGGGGTGGTGGGGTTATAAAAAAGCCATCAAAATAAATGTTCTGATGGCTTTTTTATGAAAATGTTTATGTCATTAATCCCTGCTTCCGAGAAACAGGGAGATGTAATACAACAGCGTGACCAGAGATCCCAATGCAGCGACGACGTAAGTTAGTGCCGCCCATTTCAGTGCATCTTTTGCCATGTAAAGTTCTTGCGAATTGACTACTCCGCGTGCGCTGATCCATTGCAAGGCTCTTTTACTCGCATCAAATTCGACTGGCAAAGTGATGATCGAAAAGAGTGTCAGGACGGAATAAGTACCGATGACAGCCAACAAAACAAGATCGGTCGGAAAAACGGAATAGAAAAATGCGCCGCCGAAAATACTGGCCAATACGATGAAATTCAGGATTTTGCCGCTCGCATTTTGCAACGGTACCAGGGCTGTACGCAGTTCAAGAAACTTGTAAGCTGTGGCATGCTGAACGGCATGGCCACATTCGTGAGCGGCCACTGCCGCGGCTGCGGCATTTCTGCCGAAATAAACAGGCTCGCTCAGATTCACCGTTCTGGTGGCGGGATTATAGTGATCGGTTAGTGACCCGCCATAGCTGACCACTTCTACATCATAAATGCCGTTATCAGCCAGCATTTTTTCAGCCACTTCCTTGCCGCTCAGGTTCGAGGATATCGGCGTTTGTGAATATTTTTTAAATTTTCGTTTTAATGTTGAGCTTACGATCATGCTCAGAATAAAGAAGAAAATAAAGATAATCCAGATCATATCAGTCTAAACTTTTAATTCTTTCAATAATATAAGAGGTGGAAAGTCCCTCCGTCAGTTCAATGGTTTCGACTTTTCCACCATGTTGCATAACGAAATCTGCGCCTACAATGTTTTTAATATCATAATCTTTGCCCTTTACGAGTACATCTGGAATCAACAGTCTGATTAGCTCCATCGGTGTGTCCTCTTCAAAAGGTACGACGAGGTCGATGAATTCAAAAGCGGCCATGACCTGGGCTCGATATTTTTCGTTGAATACAGGCCTGTCCTTGCCTTTCAGCCTTGTCACGGAAGAATCGGTATTGATGCCCAGAACCAGCTTATCGCCTTTGGTTCGGGCTTTTTCCAGATAATCCACATGGCCTGCGTGGACGATATCGAAACATCCGTTTGAGAAAACAATCTTTTTTCCCCGGGATTTCCACTCCCGCACTTTTTTTAATGCTTCTTCCCTGGAAACTATCTTATTTACTGTTGACATAACTCGGTCTTTGTTTCATGAAAACACTAATCATAAAACTGACGCCCCCGAACAGCATGATCGTCAGGAATTGTGTAGTGTGGGCTACAAGTGCGAAGATTTTACCGTCCTCAGGAGAGATACCGTAAAGCACCAGCACGCTGCTGACGAGGATATGAAATACGCCAATACCACCCTGCACGGGCGCCGACATGCCCAGACCGCTCATGATCAGTAATGTAAGGCCGGCGACCCATGTGAGTCCTGCAGTTGGGGGATAGGCGTAAAATACGACGATGAGCATCATATAATAAAGAAACCATATGGCCAGGCTGGATAGCCAGAAGCCTTTTTGATTTTCTATATTCTTAATGGACATGAAGCCGTTGAACAGCTCGCGGGCGAAATGCTTTGCTTTTAAAAACAATGCATTCTGTAATATCTGTTCTCGAAAAGCCCTGTAAAAGAGATAAAGAATAAAAAAAAATGCCACGAAGATACCCAGACCAATAATCGAATAATTGGTCAAGGATTCGGATGATGGCATTTTATCACTTAATTTTTCGATCACGAACTCATTGAGCCTGTCGAACTCGATCAGAAATGTGAACACAGCCAAAACGATGAGGGTGAGCAAATCAAAAGCTCTTTCGGCAACCACCGTGCCGAATGCCGGCGTCATGGGAACTTCATCATTTTTCTTCAGCACACCGCAACGGGTTACTTCGCCGAGTCTTGGCACGAGATTGTTGGCAAAATAACCAACGAGTACGGCAATGTAAGTGCGCCATGTTCTGAGATGATATCCAAGGGGTCTGAGCATGAGATTCCAACGATAAGCGCGCAGATAGTGACTGAGAAGAGCCAATATGATGGAAACAGCAATCCACCAGTAATTTATATCGACAAAGTGCTGATACAATTCTGCCAGGGACAGATCTCTGTACACATACCACAACAGAAAAAAAGCGATCCCCAATGTGGCAGTGTATTTGAAAATACTGAGGAGTAATTTCCGCTTTTGCTTAGCCAATTATCTTATTGTTTTGGTCGGGGAAAAGAATGGTAGGCTTATGGTTTTTGGCTTCGTCGGCGTCCATCATGGCGTAGGAAATAATAATGACGATATCGCCTACCTGTGCTTTGCGGGCCGCCGGACCGTTGAGACAGATCTCTCCGCTGCCGCGCTCACCTTTAATCACATACGTTTCGAGCCGCTCGCCATTGTTGATATTGACGATCTGCACTTTTTCGTTTTCAATGATATTTGCCGCATCCATGAGGTCTTCATCGATGGTGACACTACCAACATAGTGCAATTCGGCTTGGGTGATTTTGACCCGGTGGATTTTTGATTTAAGAACTTCGATAAACATTTCTGCTCCTTTCAAATTCAGCCGCAAAGTTATATTAATTTATTGACAAATTGTCGATCAATCTCACATTTCCGATATACGCGGCAATGCACAATGACACCTGTTCCCTGTTATGAAATTTATCGATCGAACGCAGATCTGATGTGCGGACAACCTCAAAATATTCAAGCCTTACGCCCTCTTTTGAGTTCATAAACTCTTCGACGTAATTTTTTACCATTTTAACGCCCTCACCTGCCAAAAGTTTTTCTTTTGCCGTGGAAAGCGCTTCATAAAGTGCGGGTGCCTGTTTTCTTTCCTGCAAATTCAGCAATTGATTGCGAGATGACATGGCGAGACCGTCAGCTTCCCTCACCGTATCGGTAGCGACAATTTCTATATCAAACCGCAATTCACGGGTGAGCGTTTTTATCAGCGTTAACTGCTGTAAATCTTTCTTGCCGAAATAAGCGCGTGTAGGGTCTACAATGTTAAAAAGTTTTGTAACCACAAGGCCCACGCCTTTGAAGTGTCCCGGTCTGAATTTGCCCTCCATGATATGCTCGAGGTATCCAAAATCAAAATTTAAAATGTCGTTTTTTTCATAGAGGTCTTCATGCCCGGGCATGTAAACGATATCACAACTCTCCTGTTGTAACTTAACGAGATCCTTCTTGGTTTCCCTCGGATAATTTTTAAGGTCATCGGGATTATTAAATTGGGTTGGGTTTACGAATATGCTGCAGACGGTTACATCATTTTGTTTTTTACAAGCCCGAATCAAAGAGAGATGTCCTTCGTGCAGTGCACCCATTGTGGGGACGAAGCCTATGGATTTCCCTTCATTTTTTATCTTTTTCAGATGCTGGCGCAATGCTTGCCGTGTAGAAAAG
>WGED01000201.1 GCA_015492915.1 Cyclobacteriaceae bacterium | reverse complement strand
CAGCTATTCCGCCAAAAGTACTGGATCTGAAAAATCTTGAGAGCCTCAACCTTTCCGCCAACCGCATAACATCCGTAAACAAAAAAATATCGAAGATACCGGCTCTGCGCAAATTGTCGCTGAGCAATAACCAATTGACACATAAAAAGGTAAAACTCAAGAAAAACCACACCATCACCGAACTCAACCTGAGCGGTAATTCATTGACCAGAATACCACGCAGCCTGGCAAAACTGAAAAATCTTAAATCACTCAACCTCTCAAGCAACCAACTTGGTGCGGGAAGGAAAAAGCTGAAAATCAAAAGATTAAAATCGCTCGAGACGTTAAACCTCAGCAACAACCAATTAGAAGTTATTCCTAAAAATATTAGCAGGCTGTCAAATCTTCAGGTGCTGATAATCAGCAATAATGCCATTACTTCCATGGAACCGCTCCGAAAGCTGCATAATCTTAAAGAACTCGATCTGAGCGGCAACAATGTCTTCCCTGATCCGCGTTATCTGGTCGGACTGCAAAGCCTCGAAAGGTTAAAAATGCACAAGTGCGGGCTTATTTACCTGCCTCCTGAGATAGGGATGCTGCAATCGCTGACAAAACTTGTGCTGCCGGAAAATAACCTTAAAAGTATCCCGCCGGAAATCAGCAATCTAAAGAAACTGGAAAACCTGATGATTTATAAAAACCGCATCACGGAAATTCCTCCGGAGATATATGGATTGCACAATCTTCAGTGGTTGGATATCTATTACAATAAGATCAGCCATATCGATGAGCGTATTTCCAATTTGGAAAATCTGAAAATCCTGTTCCTGTCTTTCAACCAATTAGAATCTTTACCGCAATCGCTCGGGACTATGACCAATCTGGAGGAGCTTTACGCGCACCACAACAGGCTCCGGAGCTTCCCCGACATCTCTAACCTGAAGCATTTAAGGATTTTACATTTATATGAAAACAGCCTTAGAACTTTCCCCGAATCGATCCTGGCCCTCACGCAACTACAGGAACTGAACATATCGAAAAATGAGATCAGGGTGTTTCCCGAAGAAATACGCAATCTGAAATCCTTGATTTACATTTACATCGATAAAAACAATACGGATATGGGGATACCCGAATATGAAAAACTTAAAGTCGCACTGAAGGAGCTAAATGACATGGGCGTGAATATGAGGTTTGACTATCCGGGCCAGAACAATCAGTAAATAATCATCTCTTCTTTCCGATAGTCATTCCACACTTTTTAAAATTTTGTCATATTAATTTCCGTCAAACACTGGTATTCTTAAAAAAAATATCAAATTTCATATAATTAAACCCAAAATTCTCACCAGGATTTCGTTATGAGAGGTTAAAGTATAAGAAAATCAGCACGTTTGATGAGGAGGAATAATACACCTTTATGGTGACGAGTCTAACATGAACGAAGTGTCTGATTTTGAAGTAATTTAAGCTCGGAATAGAAAGGTTATTGAGAATTTTGGGTAAAATATCAGTGTTCACGGTAAATATAAACTATGACTTCCAGAGAAAGAGTACTGGCAGCAATCAGGCATGAGCAGCCCGACAAAGTGCCTGTCGACCTTGGTGCCACACCCAGCTCGGGCATTTCAGCCGTCGCGTACAGCAATTTGCTCAAATATCTTAAAAAGGATGATCTGCCTGTCCTGATCTATGATGTTGTGCAGCAACTGGCACAGCCCGACGATGCCATTCTTGAGCTGTTTGGCATTGATGTTATCGATATCGGGCGCACGTTCAATGACCGGCCTGAAGACTGGAAGCCCATCGTAATGTTCAATGGCCACAAGGCTTTTTATCCCGTGTGGTTCGATCCTGTCAGGCAGGATGACGGCTCGTATGTGACATATGATGACGATGGCGAGCGCCAGCTGGCTTTTATGCCCAACGGTTCGAACTATTTTGACCAGACTTATTTCCCGTATCAGGATGGCTACCCGGATGGTTATGAAGGACTGGACGAAGCGATGTCGAAAGTGCTGTGGGCACGGTACGCGCACAGCCCGTGGGATCACGCCGGTGAGGAGGGTTTCTGGGAGAAGCTGCGTGAAAAAACCTTGAAATTGCGGCAGTCAACAGACAAGGCGCTGATGGCCATGGCCGGTTGCAATCTGTTTGAGTGGGGCACGTTTCTGAGGAGAATGGACAATTTCCTCATGGATATCATGATGGATCATTATAATGTGGAAAAGCTCCTCGATGCGTTGATGGAGCGACATCTCACCACCCTTGAGAAAGTCTGCAAATATTTGGGCGATATCGTTGATATCATCCGGTTTGGAGATGATCTGGGCATGACCCAGGGACCTTTTATGGATGCCGAACTGTACCGGAAGCTATTCAAGCCACGCCATAAAATGCTTTGTGATTATGTAAAGGAACACAGCAGCGCGCACACTTATATCCATTCATGCGGCTCCATATCGCTGCTCATGCCCGACATGATCGATGCGGGCTTTGAGATATTCAATCCCGTGCAGACCAATGCCTATATGATGGAGCCTGATTATTTAAAAAAAGAATTCGGCGATGCTTGCACTTTCTGGGGCGGGGGTATCGAGACCGCCGGAGTGCTGAACAATGCCTCACCCGAAAAAGTCAAAGAACAAGTACTTGAACGATTGGAGATTTTCTCAAAAGGAGGAGGCTTTGTCTTCAATACCGTACACAACATACTACCCGATGTACCCCCTGAAAACATTGTGGCCATGTACGAGGCCATCAGGGAATTCAATGACCGTCAATAGTTTAAGAAAGAATATTATGACTATCCGCTTCATTGTCCAACGCCACATTAATTTGCTCAAACCATGGTTTTATCATGATTTTTGCCATCCTGCGCTTTCGCCCGGCACTGGCAAAAATAAACGCCAAAACCCCCTTTATTTGAATTTATTCTCCGAGGGTTTACACCCCCCGCTACAATATATAGCTCCTACTGAGCTCATTTACACAACAATAACCTCCTTTCCACCATACTTATGAAAAGTAACATAAAAAAATAATTCACAAATTTCTCATGGAAAAACAGTCAAAAAACTATGAATATCCTGTCAAAGGCCCTGCGGTACCGTCCAAAAGGATATGCCTCACCGTTGACCTGAAAAATAACCCGGATCTCATACAGCAATACCTCGAATACCACAAGCCGGAAAAAATCTGGCCTGAGATCGTCGACGGCATAAAAAAGGCTGGAATACTGGTCATGGATATTTTTCATGTTGACGACAGGTTGTTCATGATCTGTGAGATTCCTGCCGATGCCGACCTGGATGATTTATTCCAAAAGATGGGTACTTATCCGAGGCAGGGGGAATGGGCTGCATTGATGTCGATTTATCAGCAAGCCCTGCCCGGGCACAAGCTGGAATGGGTGAAAATGGAACGCGTTTTTACGCTTCCTGATTAATAACGGACATGAAAATCACACTAAGGTCACTTTTGTAAGGTCACTTTAAAGGCCAGCGCTTTATTGTTTGGGAGTTTTTCGGGAAGCACAACATGCAGGCCGTCGTCTAATCTTTCCCATTCAAGAGCGCCCGTATATCCCAGCAATTCAATATTCACTATTTTTCCATAGAACAATTTATATCTGCCGGCAAACCTTTTGGCGACAAGCACCTTTTCTTTCGGAATACCTAAAGTCAGGAAATACACCACATCACCTTTTTGTGTGTATCTGAGCGATCCCTCCGGCATTTTCTCATAGTTCCACCGTGTATTGGGCTTGACATTGCTGTATTTGTAGATGTATTTCTTTGCGGTTTCTTCCGGTGTTTCATCCGAACGGAAAAACCATTGTGTGGTTCCGAATATGGCTTCTCCGTTTGTCCTGAGCCATTCACCGGTTTCGAGCAATGTCTTTTGTTGTTCTTCGGGAATGGTGCCGTCGAGCCGAGGAGCGAGCGACACGATGAGTCCTCCGCCACGGGATACATTGTCGATCAGGTTGATGATAATCTCTTTTGATGGCCGGGCTCCTTCATATCCCGTATACCCCCATCCCTTGCCTGTAATGTTGATATCGTCCATCCAAATTCTGTCAACCATAACGGGACGATCGCGGCCATGCTCAAAATTATAAATACCGAAATTAGCCGGAAAATTAAAGACGCGCGATGTCGGTAGTTTGTTGGCAATATAAACCTCCTGCCCGCGCTGTGCCGCCTGATTAAAGTAGTAGGCAAATGTTTCCAGGCAGTTGTTTTTCTCCTTAAACTTCCCTCCGTCAAACCAGAACAGATCAGGATGATATTTGTCGATGACTTCCCTGATTTTCAAATTCCACAGCTTGTAAAATTCCTCTTCGCTCCCACCGTTCAATCGGTTGGGGTAAAACTTACTGTACCTGGGATCCACAACATCCCAGCTCTCTTTTTTTGCCTGCTCAACGTATTTCTGTGGAGGGCACATCCAATTGAAAGTGCGGTACATGTGTGAAGTGGCATATACCCTGATGCCCTGTTTGCGCAACTCATTGACAAAATCTCCATAGAGATCGCGCTTCGGCCCCATCTTGCCCGCATTCCATTCATACACTTCGCTATCCCACAACCCGAAACCATCGTGGTGAGATATTGAGAATCCGGCAAATTTTGCTTCTGATTTTTTTACCAGTTCTGCCCAGGCAACAGGATCGTAATTCTCAGCTTTAAAAAAGGGTACAAGGTCTTTATACCCTTTGCCGTCTTTGAGGCTTCCGCCGACCAGTTCTTCAAACTTCTTTAACAACTCCCCCTTTTTGTATTCCGGGTTGTACAGATGCTTCTCTGTCCATGCCGGTCCAATGCCGATGGAGTAAACACCCCAGTGAGCGTAAATGCCAAACTTTGCATCTTTCAGCCATTGCGGGATCTCTTTTTTTGAAAGCGACTCCCAGGTGGGTTCGAAATGCGCAAGGTTTTCTTTTCTATTATAAATCCATGCTGTAAGAACTAAAACGGGAAGGATGGTTAGAATTATAAATAACTGTCTCCTGATGCTTTTCATACTCTGATTTTACTTTCAGACAAAGATAACTCCAATTATCATCTAACGCCAGATCCCTGATACCTTCGCAGGAAAAGCCATGAGAAAATGGTCATTTTTTCATAGAAAAAGATAAAGACGGGTAGCACAGGTGACAATCAAGTCTGTGCCAGTTTTTTGAGCAGGTCGCGCACTTCTTTAAACATGCTGACATTGTATTTTGCCGCCGAGGAGGTAGAACCGACTTTGATGGTGATGGCATTGTCGGGCATAGCCCTGAACATATCCTCGTCCGTCCAGTCATCGCCGACAGCCAGCACAAAGTCATGGTCAAACTTTTCGAGCCACTGCCTGGCAGCGCTGCCTTTGTTCACCATAGCATTTTTCACTTCCACAACCATATCGCCCTCGAGCACCTGCAGGTTTTTGCCTGTGGTGAGGTATTTCAGGTGACTGGTCAGCTCCCTCGAGCGGAGTTCGCCGAGACCTGTCTCTACCTTGCGGAAATGCCATACGAGCGAATGGTCTTTTTCCTCAATAAATGAGCCGGGCGTCCGGTCGACATAGGTCTCCATCACAGGCCTGATCTCGTCCTTCCAGTCCGATTTCAGATTGGAAATGGTCTGCCAGTCTGTTTCACGCTCTTTCAGCCAGACACCGTGCTCCGCGATAATATCTAGAGGCAGGTGACTCAGCCACTCATCGAGTGTGCCACGATCGCGACCGCTGATGATCACCACCCTGTTTCTTTCGTCCGAGGTCAGTTTGCTCAGCAAGCTGATCAGCGACTTGTCAGGTTTGGCCATGAGCGGATCAGGCTGGAATCCGGTAAGGGTTCCGTCGTAATCGAGGAAGAGAAGGCGGCTTTTTGCCCTATTGAATTTTTCAGCGATTGTTGCACTGGTCTGTTCGTCGATCTTTTTGGTGGCCATGGACTTCTGCAATTTAACGATATGCCCGAGCCGCGCCATAAAAATATTGACCCAGTGATGGATATTGTAGCGCTTCAGCGTTTCCTGCATGATGCTGATATGCCTTATCTGCTCGTCTTCAGGCATGGTAAGCGCCTTGTGTATTGCATCAACCACCTGCTCAATGTTATTGGGGTTGATGAGAATGGCGTCCGACAGCTCTTTCGATGCTCCGGCCATTTCGCTGAGTATCAATACACCGGTCACGTCCAGCTTGCTGGCGATGAATTCCTTGCAGACAAGGTTCATCCCGTCTCGCATCGGCGTAACGAGAGCAACCTGCGCCATCCTGTAAAAGGCGGAAATGGATATCAGATCAAACGATCTGTAAAAATAGTGTATCGGCGTCCAGTTCAGTTTGCCGAACCGGCCGTTGATCCGTCCGACAAGGAGGTCCACCGTTTCTTTAAGTTCTTTGTACTGCGGCACATTATCACGCGAGGGCACTACCACCATAATAAGTGATACTTTTTCATGAAACTGGGGGTATTTTTTGAGAAACAACTCAAACGCCTGCAGACGCTGGGGCAGGCCCTTGGAATAGTCGAGCCTGTCGATCGAGATGATTAGTTGCTGATCGCCGAGCGACGACCTGAATTTTATCTCTTTATCAATCGTCTTGGGAGAGGCCGCTGTCATGGCAAATTTTTTATAATCAATTCCCATGGGGAAAGAGTCCACCTCGATGATCCTGTTGCCCGTTTCGATCCTGCCGCGGGTATTCGGGATGCCCGCCAGCCGGCTGACAGAGGACAAAAAGTGCCGCATATCGTCGTAGGTATGAAAGCCCACCAGGTCGGCTCCGAGCATGCCCTTCAATATCTTTTTACGCCATGGCAGCAACCGGAATACCTCATACGACGGAAACGGAATGTGCTGGAAAAACCCGATCCCCACATGTGGCAGGTGCTTCCTCACCATTTGCGGGAGCAAAAGTAACTGATAGTCATGAATCCAGATGGTATCATCTTCCGAGGCTACTTCGAGGACCGCCGCACAGAAAACCTTATTGGCTTCAACATAAGCCTCATAATATGTTTTATCATAATTGGCATACTGAAGAAAATAGTGGAAGATAGGCCAGATGGTGTCGTTGCTGAATCCCTCATAAAAATTCTGGATGAGTTTTTTGGAAAGGAAAACCGGGATCATGTTTTCTTTCTTCAGATCGGTAATGATCTTTTGGCGATCCTGTTCATTTTTAATCTGCTGGCCCGGCCATCCGACCCACAGATTGTCTCCCTCCTTGTAAATAGAGCTCAGCCCCGTCGCAAGACCTCCTTCGCTCGGCATGTAATCGAAGGCATCCCCTTCCCTGACGATCTTGACCGGCAGCCTGTTTGATACTATGATTGTCTTGCCCATGCTTAAAAATAATTAAATTCTCATGAAACCCATTCCGGTCGTCTGCCTGATGGCCTTATTTATTCATTTGCCGCAATTTGATCTCCGTCAGTTTGCGCTTGGTATCGAGTGTGAAGTCGCTTTTTTGTATCCAGTCATAATACATCGGCTCTCTGGCCAGCACATCCAGCACACGTTTGCCTTTATGCTTTCCAAAATTAAACACCTCTTCACCCTTGTCATTAAACACGATTCTGCCTGCCAGATCAACCATTTTGTGATGGGTGATCTTATGTATGGCTTCCATGTCATTTTTGATCACGCCGAGCTTGTTGCCCTTCATGTCCTGCGCTTCCATACCCTCATAAAGTTCGATCTGTTTCTTAAAAATTTCATAGGTTGCAAGCGTGTCAACTTCGGCGCTGTGCGCATTTTCAAGGTCCTTCTTGCAGTAAAATTTATACGCTGCCGAAAGATTGCGCTTTTCCATCAGGTGGAAGATTTTTTGCGCATCAATCAGTTTCTTTTTAGAAATATCGAAGTCGATCCCTGCCCGCAGAAATTCTTCCACCAGCATCGGGATATCAAATTTCAAAATATTAAAGCCTGCCAGATCGCATCCTTCCAAAAATCCGGCCAGCTTTCTGGCAATATCCTTGAAATGCGGTGCATCTCTGACATCCTCATCGTAAAGTCCGTGAATGAGGCTCGACTCAATGGGGATGGGTATACCCGGATTGACAAGCTGGGTCAGTTTTTCTTCGCTGCCGTTAGGATTTATCTTCAATATGGATATCTCTACTATCCTGTCGTGCGTGATATTGATGCCGGTGGTTTCAAGATCAAAAAATGCAAGGGGATTTTTAAGATTGAGGTTCATAGTTTATTGGTTAGTGCTGTTAACTATTTTATTGGCTAAATCTTTAAGGTCCAGTTCGCCGAAATGCCCTGAACTCATCATGAGCAGATTGGCATTTTGCCAGTCGCGGCTCAGGAGATATCCGGCAAGGTCTTCAACATTTGTAAAAACCTCAAGGCCCTCGAAATTGAAAGCGTCTTTTACATCCTCAATTTCAATCTTTGATTCTTCTTTTTGTTTGTTGTTGTCGGGGTTGAAATAAATGCAGGCCTCATCGGCGGCATTCAAAGTATCCTGATAGTCACTAATAAAATTTTTATTCAGGCTGCTGAAGGTATGTAATTCCAGACAGGCCACCAGTTTATGCCGGGCATAACGTTCTTTGAGTGCTGAGGTTGTAGCCTCCACCTTCGAGGGAGCGTGCGCAAAATCAAGGAATACGGCGGTACTTCTGTTTTTCTGCACAAGCTGCAACCGCTTCGATGCGCCTTCAAACGAGCTGATGGCCTCATAAAACAGGTCTGCAGGCACCCCGATCCTGCTCAGCAATGTTTTGGCGCCATTGAGATTGAGCATATTATGGCGTCCGAATATCTTGAGTGGCACGAGGCCGGTGTCAGTTTTCAGATAGGTCACATCATTCTTAATCACGTAAGGATGCACGGGGTAGTGCAGTTGCACCACGTCGGTACGCTGATTGCTGGCGATAACCATGGCCATATCGTCATCTTCGCAAAAGACCAATGTGCCGCCCTTAGGCGTATGGTCTGCAAATGTTTCAAATTGCTTTACATAATCATCAACCGTTTTATAGGCATTGATATGATCCCAGGCTATACCGCTAATCAGTCCGATGTGATGCTCGTATCTGATAAACTTAGGGGTTTTATCAAGCGCGGATGAGAAATACTCATCACCCTCAATGATGATGATGGGTGCCTCATCCGACAATTTGACCATATTGTCAAATCCCTCGAGTTGTGCGCCAACTACATAATCGAACTCTCTGTTGGCATAACGAAGCACATGCATGATCATCGCCGTAATGGTTGTTTTTCCATGACTTCCCGCTATCACGATGCGCTGCTTGTCGTCAGCCTGTTTCCTGATATAGTCGGGAAAAGAATATATTGGAATGCCCATGTCCCTGGCCTTGCGCAATTCGGGGTTATTTTCACGGGCGTGCATACCGAGGATCACAGCGTCCAGATCGGCGGTGATATTGGCTTCATCCCATCCTGTCGTCGCAGGTAAAAGGCCATGGCGTTCGAGCATTTTTCTGGACGGATTATAAATGTGGTCATCCGATCCCGTCACTTCAAAGCCTTTTTTCTTTAGGGCGATTGCCAGGCTGTGCATAACACTGCCACCGATAGCAATAAAATGAACTCTTTCTTTCTTATTTACTGTCATTTTATGAAAAAATTATCGTTTCAAAGATAGGACAAATTGATATGGTGACAAAAATAATTTATATCGCCCGGTAATTTACCGAATATGAAATTGAGCGACCAATGCTCAGATTTAATTTACTGAATTTCAATCCTTTAATTTATGGATTTTTAATAATTATTTTGCCAAACGTTTTCCGGAAGGTTCGGCAAAACAGACCGTGAACATAACTATTTAAAAATGCCTGAATATATACCGACCATTTACCGGTACTAAGCATAAACTCAGGAACTTCATGGAATGTTTGAGGCGTTTGGAGATAGTGGATTGAATGATAATACTTTATGATCATTGGTAAATTTTGAATTTGATTTAGACCGGAAAGCAACAATATCCGGTGTGGATTAGTGGTGTGGAAACACTCAATTTGCAGTGGATAAATTATAGAGTAACTAAATCCATTTTTCTTTTCAGAAGCCCTGTTATTGCTCTATGTTTGTGAGTCTGTTATTAAATTTTTAAATAAAAATTCATAAATTATATACGTGGAAACAGGTAACTCATCATCTATCAGGTTAAGCTCCAAAACGCGTTCGCTCATCAGTCAGGATCTGGGTGAAAGCCTTGGTAAGGTGCCACCTCAGGCGATTGACCTTGAAGAGGCTGTACTCGGGGCGCTTATGCTCGAAAAAGATGCTCTGACGAGTGTTATTGACATTTTGAAGCCTGATACTTTTTATAAAGACAGCCACAAGGAGATCTACGCCACTATCGTTGATCTCTTCAACAACTCGGAGCCTGTTGATATTCTGACCGTTACCGAAAATCTGCGTAAACGCGGCAAGCTCAAACTCGTCGGCGGGCCGTATTATATTACCGAACTTACTGCCAGGGTAAACTCCGCCGCTCACATCGAGAAGCATGCCCGGATCATCATCGAAAAAGCCATTAAGCGCGAACTGATACGAATCGCATCGGAAATACACCGTGACGCCTATGAAGATACGGTTGATGTATTTTCATTGCTGGATAAAACGGAGCAATCATTGTTTGAAGTGTCAGAGGTGAATATCCGGAAAAATTATGCCGATATGCGCTCCATCATGCACGAGGCGATGGTTGAACTCGAAGCACGTAAATTCCAGACCGACGGCCTCACGGGCATCCCGACAGGATTTACGGCACTCGACCGTGTTACTTCCGGCTGGCAAAAATCTGATCTCGTCATCATCGCTGCCAGGCCGGGTATGGGTAAAACGGCTTTTGTTGTGTCGGCTATGCGTAATGCCGCCGTTGATTTCAACAAGCCCGTCGCCATCTTCTCTCTTGAGATGTCCAGCATCCAGTTGGTCAACAGGCTTATCTCCGCTGAAGCGGAACTGGAGGGAGAAAAGATTAAAAAGGGGAACCTGGAAGATTACGAGTGGGAGCAACTTGTCCATAAAACCGCCAAACTGTCCGAAGCGCCGATTTTCATTGATGACACCCCGGCGCTCACCATCCTCGAGTTGAGGGCCAAAGCGCGTAAACTGGTGTCGCAACACAAGGTAGAGTTGATCATTGTGGACTACCTGCAACTGATGACCGGTGATTCTACCAGAAGCGGTGCGGCGCCCGGCAACAGGGAACAGGAAATCGCTGCCATTTCAAGATCATTGAAAAATATCGCCAAAGAATTGAATATCCCGATCATTGCCTTGTCGCAGTTGAGCCGTGCCGTGGAAATGCGGGGTGGTACCAAGCGGCCACAGTTATCGGACCTCAGGGAGTCGGGCTCCATCGAACAGGACGCCGACCTGGTCATTTTCCTCTACCGTCCGGAGTACTACGGCATCAATGCCGATGAGGAAGGCAACAGTGTGCAGGGAGTGGGTGAGGTGATCATTGCTAAGCACCGAAACGGTTCTCTCGATACTGTCAAGTTGAAGTTTATCGGTAAATACACCAAATTCTGTGACCTGGATTATGGCGATCCGTTCCAGAGTGCTGGTTTACTGCCAAGCGCAAATTTTGACAGAGAGACCAATACCATCACTTTCCAGAGCAAAGCCAACAATACCGGTGAACCGGGTTCCGGCGCACCCACGGACGACGGCGAGACACCGTTTTAACCTAAAAATCTCAATAACCTTTCTATTCCGAGCTTAAATTACTTCAAAATCAGACACTTCGTTCACGCCTGCCAGTCAGGCAGGCCTCCTGGTCAAACGTGCTGATTTTCTTCCCGCCCTGGCGGGACAAGTTGTATTTAAGCCCTCATAACGAAATCCTGGTGAGATATTTGGGTTTAATTTTCCTTTGTCCGGAGCGGGATTATCAGGGT
>WGED01000200.1 GCA_015492915.1 Cyclobacteriaceae bacterium | reverse complement strand
GAAATTCATTTATCCTTCTATACAGTAATTGATTATTTGAAATTTCCGATGTGAAAAAAATTTTAAAAATTTCCGAAAGAATAAAAAGGGCATTGTTTGCCCATATTATTACCATGAAAAAACCACAATTTTAACAAAATAAAAGAGTGCTTTTATTGCCAAAACTTTGGTGCAATCGTGTCTGAACCCATGAGAAAAAAGCTATTTTTATAAAACATTTATTTAACAGAACCTCAAATACACTACTATGAGTCTTCGGTCATTTATCATCGCTTTGCAAATTATTTTTCTCATGGCGTCACAGGGTTATGCTCAAACTCCTGACGACAGACTCGACTGGTGGCGCAATGCCCGTTTCGGCATGTTTATTCACTGGGGGCCGGTGTCGCTCAAGGGCACGGAGATAGGGTGGTCGCGCGGTAAGCAAGTCCCCAGGGAGGAGTATGACCAACTTTACAAGAGATTCAATCCTGAGAAATTTTCTGCAAAAGAATGGGTACAGATTGCAAAAGACGCTGGCATGAAATATATAGTGCTTACGACCAAACATCACGACGGTTTCTGCCTATGGGATACCAAGACAACAGATTACAACATCATGAATACACCATTTGGGAGGGATGTAGTAAAAGAACTCGTCGAAGAGTGTAAAAAACAGGGAATCGTATTCAGTGCCTATTATTCCATCCTCGACTGGTACAACCCCGATTACAACACCGCCAACGCTCACGGCGGACCGGGGTATCAGTTGCCTGCCGGCGAAAAAGCAGACATGGAGAGGTATGTGACATATATGTACACGCATTTGAAAGAGCTCACCGAAAACTACGGCCCGCTGGGCATCATGTGGTTTGACGGTGAATGGGAAAAGCCCTGGACTCATGAGCGCGGTCTGGCTCTGTACAAATATGTGCGCAGCCTGCAGGACGACATCATCATCAATAACAGGGTGGACAAGGGCCGCGCGGGCATGGCCGGCACTACCAAAACCGATATGGATTATGCGGGCGATTATGACACGCCGGAGCAGGAGATCGGCAAATTTCAGACTGACAGGCCATGGGAGTCGTGCATTACCATTTGCCGGCAGTGGGCGTGGAAACCCAATGACAAAATGAAATCCCTCGATGAGCTCATCCGTACCCTGGTGATGACCGCCGGTGGCGACGGCAACCTGCTGCTCAATGTAGGACCGATGCCCGACGGCAGGATAGAACCGCGACAGGTGGAGCGCCTGCGCGAACTGGGACAATGGCTGCAAGAGAACGGCGAGAGCATCTACGGCACGCGGGGTGGTCCCTACAGCCCGGGTGACTGGGGCGTTTCCACATGGAAAAACGGCAATATTTATCTGCATGTGCTTGACGACAAAACAGAAAAGCTTACCCTGCCCCTGCCCGGAAGAAAAGTATCAAAATGCTATAAAATTCATGGAGAAGCCGTCCCCTTTTCCATAAAAAATGACAAAATTGTCATTAATCTTGCTGTGGTGAAAAAAGACGAACCGGATACGATTATTGTAATGGAGCTGGCAAATGAATGATTTAGTCATATAAAACAGAATAATAAAAACTTAAAAAACATGTCAGGAAAATCTTTTGACGAAGAAAAAGTGGAATTGATCATGGACAAGTGGATGGAAAAAAATCGTCCACCGGTAGAAGTACGCGATCAGGTAGATATTGCATATCGGATAAAAGGACAAAGTGTGGAGATATTTGAAATACGCACATCCCTTTTTAATCCCATGAATAAAATAGAAAGTGCAATAGCAAAAACAACCTTTGTAAAGACTCAAAATATCTGGAAGATCTTTTGGCAGCGGTCTGACTTAAAGTGGCACACATATGATCCGTATCCCGAAGCAAAATCATTGGAAGAATTTTTACGGGTTGTTGAGGAAGATGAAAATGCATGTTTCCGGGGATAAATCACCGAATATTCTCTACGAATACTCCCGAAAACCTGTCAGGTGCCCTGTTTGTAATCGCAAAAGCATCGCAAAGATTTTATATGGATATCCTGACTTCCCTACCGTTGAAAAAGATCTGGAAGAAGGGCGAATTACTCTCGGCGGATGTTGCGTTATAATAGGTGAACCGCAACCGGTATGGGAATGTACTTCATGCGGGACCAGGATATACAGGAAAACAAAAAAAGCATGAGATTTTCATGCTTTTACGAGATACAGGTTTTGATTTGATCCCATGCCCTCCGGTCTTTTCGGCATTACTTCAAGAATACCGTAAATGTGTTTGCTCAGAACTCAACGGGCTTCCTTTTTCACATAATATTTTCGGGCTATTTTCCATTGATCACCGCGCTTTTCCATAACAAGATAATCATAATATATCACAGGGCTGTAATCGAATTTTGTTTTGGCGATGCCGATATCGCCTTCCAAATCCACCGCCAGCAGGGTCGTTGTGCATGTTACCGGGCCCTTGTCACTTACCATGTTGAGATACTGCCGCAGGGTGGCCGCTTTCTCTTTGCCGTTCTCGACGGTGATGAGCATCGCATCCTCCACAAAGGCCTTTTTGAGCAGTTCCACATCGCCTGCCTTCCTCCCTTTGAAATAATAATTTTCAATGACTCCGGAAATGGCCTTTTTCTCATGCAGCCGGTCCCCGCCAAGGAATTTGTACAGCCATTGAGTGTATTCGTCCGGCGCGCTCAGATAGGGGAAGTGCCCCTGATCGGGGAATGTGTGCACCTGCGCATGAGGATAGAGCATTTTTAAACTGTCGTGCAACACCTTGGGTACCAGGGGGTCATTGTCAGATTCGATGATGAGCACGGGATGATTTCCGGATGACAGAGGTTCGAAATACTGCATCACGCAATGAAACCTGCCGATGAATTGCTTTTTGCTCATGAGGCCGTAATCATGCTCGAGCAGATAGGCTTCCACCAAAGGATTATCGCCTGAGGCAGGCACCACTTTGGCCTTGAGGTTCTCGCGGAAAGTGCGCATCAGCAGCCATTCGGGCAGCCAGGATATGATCCTGCCGAGGCCTTCATTCTGCCGTCTGAACAAGGTGTTCGGCGGGAAGGTGTTGCTCAGCACGATTTTCTCAAGCCTGTCGCCATGGTTTTTCAACAAAAACTGAGCGATGTATCCACCGAGGGAGCTCCCGACGACATGCACCTTATCGATTCCCTCCGCATCGAGGATACCCGTTATGCCTGCGGCCATCTCTTCCAACGAGTTCACCGCGGAATAAGTGACCGAAATGATCCTGAAATCCTTTTTGAGCGCTTCTATCTGCTGAAACCAGATGTCGTACGCCCCTCCCATGCCATGGAGAAACAGGATGGTCTCCCCGCCATTTCCGGTATCGATGTATTGCCAGGTGCGGCCGTCTTTTTTTATGGATTTCAATGGATATTTTCTGAATCGTTCCAGCTTGTCGGCTATATCATCATTGCCTTTGTATAATTCCCTGAAATGCTTTTTCGGATTAGGAATGAAATACACTAAGATGAGTATCACGATGACAAAAAGCGATATTTTCATGAAAAGGCTCATTGTGCGGGGATTAGTGTGAGTGTGCCTATGGATTTTTGCTGAATTTCTTCCTTGTCCGTCATCTGCTTGCGGTAGAGGCCCGCATTGTACAGCTCAGCCTGATCGTCGTAATATTTGCTCATCACATGGCCCGACTGTCCCGTGGGGTTGATGCTGACCGAATTCTCCGGCTGCGAAAAATCATGGATGATGCGCAGCGCCGGACCGATAAAGATATCGTAATGACCACCGGCCGTCAGCCTGAACCCCTGCTTGTTGAGCACGGCATTGGTGCCCGGCATGGGAAAAGGCCCTACATTGAACAGCTTGTCGAAGGGTGCCTGACGGCCGATCGGATGCACATGGGTGAGCGTGTGCACCTTCTCCCACTTCCACTTTGACGGTTCATCGCCAAACTGCTCCTTCAGGTCTGCCATGCTCCGGCGGTATGATTTCAGTAAAATGTCATGATAGGTTTCCTTTTCATCCGTCGTCACATCATCCCACCACAGGGAATTCATATTGACGAACAAGTCGATGATCGTCCTTTTAATCAAATATGAGTTGGCAATGGCATCGAAATCTTCCTCGCCCAGCTCGTCCCTGATGCCGTATTCGAGCATGTAATATTGCATTTTCGTGTAGAGCAGGGGGGTGTTGTCTCCTTTCTGATAATCACCGTCCCAGGCTGCCATCAGTTCCAGGCCCGTCCTTTCTTCATCACTAACCAGCGGACCGAGCTGTGCCGCAAAGAAATGCGCGATATCGCGGTCGGATTCAGAAAGCACATCGCGATGCATCCTTTTGAAATCCTCCATGTCAAATCGCTCTTTTCCCATGAGGAAACGGCGAATTCGCTTCGCCCTCGTGTTGGGCGTGTAGTAGCCCGGGATATGGTATCCGTTCACGGGAGCGGGCCTTTCGTTGGCCGAATACAGCACTCCCGATTCCGGGTTCTCACTATGGGGGTTTTCTTCAAAATCAAAATAACCGAGCAGCTCATCTTTGCCGCTCGCTCCATCGAGGATCACTTTGGAATTGACATGAGGCGGCCTCTTCGAAATTTTGCCGCTGGCCCACCACGCGATGTTTCCTTCGGTGTCGCCGTACATCACGTTCAGGCCCAGTACATCTATGAGTTTTGCGGCATTTCTCGCGTCATCGATATTCGTGGCATGGTCGAGGCTGTAGGCTGCCTCAAGCGTGGTGGTAGGCATCTCATTGTTGACCCAGCGCAGCGAAACGGCCTTTTCGCCATAGGGCTCCGGCAGCAGGCTGCTGATCAGCGGTCCGTGTCGTGTTATCCTGATCGTAAAAGTGGTATCAGCCGTATCCTTTACGCGGACAGTTTCATGAATTTCGAGCGTTTTTTCCCAATGGTCATCCACCCATACCTCCGCAGGGTCCTCCGGATTCACCTTTTCATAATACATGTCCATGTTGTCCGTGGGAAAAATGGTCAGCCCCCATGCAACGGCCTGATTGTGACCGATAAAGGCAAAGGGTACCCCTGCGAGATGGTTGCCGTAAAAGCTCAATCCGGGGTATTCGATATGCGCTTCGTACCAGGTTGACGGCTGTGCAAAGAAAATGTGCGTGTCGTTAGCCAGGATCACCTTGCCGTATTTCGATCGCTTCGGCGCCACTACCCAACTGTTACTGCCAAAGCGGACGGGATAGGGCGACCGTTGCTGCATTTCTGCAAAAAGATCGAAAATAGCTTTTCGCTGCGTCAGGGTAAGGGTATCCGACGGAACGTTTTTCGGGTCAATGTTCCAGTCTTTCATGTACGGCTCGCCGTATTTGGCCATCAGCCTGCTGACCACCGGCTCCTGATGGATGGCATTCGAAAAACCGAATGTGGTGTAGCCGATGATGGCATACACATCGACAAGGTCGAAATGCCTTTTAGGAATGCCCAGTATCTTGAATTCGACAGACATTTTGCCATTATCAACAAACTGGTTCACGCCATCAAGGTAGGCGAGAGCGCTCTTCAAAATCTGCGAACCTTTCATCTCCTGTAACCTTGCCGCCGATCTCTCCGCCATGCGCCTGATGCCGATGGTTCTGAAAAACACATCCGTTTTCACGAGCTTTTCGCCGAGTAATTCCGCCAGCATGCCCGAGGCCACCCGTCGCGCCATCTCCATCTGAAACAAGCGTTCGCTTGCATGTACATAACCGAGCGCCCTGTAGGCATCTTCCTCATTTTCCGCATAGATGTGCGGAATGGCATGATCATCAAAGACCACCCGCACTTCACCTTTCAGACCATTCAGCAATAACTGCCCATCGTAATGCGGCAGATCGGATCTCAGGAAAAAATATCCCGTGCCATAAAACACGGCAGCAATGATGAACAGGGCAAATAATATTTTTCTTATCATGATAACTCCTTTTTTCCGGTAAAAAACTTTCTTCCCACGCCATACAGAAGAATTAATACCAATATGAGCGCTAGGATCCATTTGATAGTAGTGAAGATGCTGGTCGCTATGGCAACAGCTCTCAGCTCTTCCGGGTAATAACTGAGCATGGTCACGATCCCGGCATTCTCAAAAATATCCACGGCAAACGCGAAGTAAGGAGCCCAGGCAAGTTTGTAATTACCGGGAAACAGCACCATCAAAGCAATACTGATGAACAGTGTGTAAACAACAGGATAAAGGACATCGAGCGTCATGAGACCTCTGCGATACTCAGCCCTTGTTTCATCACCATAGCTTTCTATGAGCGAATAAGCCTTTTCCGGAGAATAGGCAAATTGAATATCAATGGGCTCCACACGTTCTTTCCCGGCCAAACCGGGCATGATAAGTGCATTGAAAACAATCACGAGCAGAAACAGAAGAAGAGCGAGTTTGCTCGTTGCTTTTGATGCAAGAGGTGGTCTGCGCATTTATTGAAAGGTTTAGATAAAAAAAATGAAAATCCGGACAAGCGGTCTTACCCGCCACCCGGATTTTTTACTACAACTATGATTTACTTTTTGCCAAATTCGAAACGCAAATAAGCACTGCCCATAAATCCCAGTTCGGGAGTACCCGGCATGGTTCTGTACTTCGTGTTAAATATATTATTGGCTGCAATGCCAAAGTACATCCATTTGCCAAATACAGGCGCCTCCCCTTTCAGATCAAACACATTATATGATTGAACCGTTCCACGTTGATACTCTCTGGCGGCTAAAAATTCATATTCATCCACCCAACGGAATGAGAAATCAATAAAAATTCCTTTTCTGCTGGAATACCGGATTCCGGCACGGGCAGTGCGCTCGGGTGAGTTGAGTATCGGTAGTGAAGTTACCGATTCGGGTACGTTTTGAAATTCACCAAGATTGATAAACTGATACGACCCTCTGAGCGATAGCTGACTGATAATCATCCATTCGACTGATGCCGTAATGCCACTGGTATTTACCTTTCCGTAATTGATATAGGACAAAACGAGTTCATTGGTTGGCCTTTCATCGGTAGTATAACCTTTCACATAAGTGATGGGCGAAGGATTGCCACCTCTGAAGATCAGATCCGCCCAACCTTTCCCTGTGGGTATTTGTACGGCCCCGGCATCCAGGATCAGTTCGGGATTATTGATCGGGATCGGAGGACTCATAAAATTTGTAATCGTTGTGTTGAAATAAGTCACATCGACGAAAATCTTTTTAGCAATCAGTCCTTTATAACCGACTTCCCATGACTTATGTACCGTCGGAACCAGCTTTGCAATCTCTCCAACCTGACTGCCATCCTTATCCAGAATAGTAAATCCCGCATGAGCACCACGCAGTACCATGTCGTTTGGTATCGACGGTACTTTAACGCCCGGCTGTATTTCTACATCTACTTGTAATGTGGTGATGGGTGAAAGCGCAAAAGCGGGTTGGATGGCCGGGCTTGAAAAAGCCTCGTTGTAAGCCACCCGGAAGTTATGGTTTTTAGGCATAAATGATAAAGCTACCTTGGGGCTGAAGCGATCGCCGAAAACATCGTTGTAATCATAGCGTCCCGACAAGGTGAGATTAAAATTCTTTACCATTTCATTTTCATATTGCAGATAAGCCCCAAACTCGTTGATGACGATCTTTTCACCATTTGGCCCGTCACTGAGGAAGGTGCCTTCGCTGTTTGGTTGGGTGTTGTTAAATTGCGCACCCCAGGTAAAAATGTTTTTTTGAGCGATATCAAAATTATGCTGGAATTCCAGATTGAACCGCTTGGGCTTGTCCACAAAAGTTTCTGCCGCGATGGCGTCCTGCTCATCCTGCCCTGCGGCGACCCGCTTGGCAACATTCTCGAGGTTATAGGTGTTTTTTGCGTCATCGGCTGTGTAATTACCCTGAATAAACGCGGAGCCGAGCCCCAGGAAATTGCTGAAACCGGCGCGCAACTGATGATACCAGAATGTGAAATCTTTGACCTGTAGCGGGCCAATATTTGACTGGTTGACATAGTTAGCTATGGCCATGCCTCCCGTATATGATAATTCGGTGTTTTCTGTCGGAAAGAAATACAACGTTCCGCTAAAGGTAGTGTTCTTTATTGTGTTATCCGGGTTGGTAAAAATTCCGGTCGGCTGGCCGCCTGAAATCAACTCCACAGTCTGATCAAAATCTTCAGCGGTAAAATAATCAACAGCAACTTTATACCCGAACTTTTCGCCTAACATCAAGCTGCTGCGTGCACTTACATTTAGTAAACTTCTGTTGCCGCCCCGCAGGGTGATCTCATGTCCCGAATATTCCTTTGGATTTTTGGTGATTATATTGATGACACCCTGTGCGGCATTGGCGCCATAGAGGGCAGAATTGGGACCAACGATTACCTCTATTTGTTTGATGTCATTCTGATTCACGCCCATTACCGGACCGAATACTCCACCGATGCCGGGCAGCGTTACACTTCGATAATCCACCAGGGTGAGCATGCCGCCTGTGAACGGACTTGCGAATCCCCGGGCATTCACCTGCTGCTGCCCCAGTCCTGTTTCATAATAATCTACACCATTCACACCCTTGAGCAATCCGTAGGTGGTAGGTTCTTTGGCTACAGCAATCATCTCGGGACTTATCACTTGTATATTGGTCGAAGATTCGGTGATGCGCTGTGAGCGCCGGCTACCGGATATAATCACCGTTTCCAGCGTACTTGTTGATGGCACCATATTGAAATCCAGTTTCATCTCGCCTTGTGTGACAGTGATATTCCGGGTAATATCAGCATATCCTATGCTTTTCACTTCAAGCATATATGTCCCCGGGTTGACAGATGTCATGGAATATTCACCGTTTGCATCCGTCACAGCACCTTTTACAATGCCTCCCTGGTTGTTGTAAAGGACGATAGAGGCCCCTATTACAGGCTCGCCATTTGAATTGTCCTTGACATTACCCTTCAGGCTGCCATCCTGCGCCAGCGCAGACCAGCTAAAAAGAATAATGATTAAAAAAGTTGTTAGCGTGGTTTTCATACGATTATAAGTTTTTGTTTCGCGCTAAAGCTAAATTTTTGATCCAATTAATAAGGAGGCAGCAGCAGGAACCAATAACAAAATGTTGCGAAATGAATGATTTGATTTGTGAAATGTAAAGTCAGGCCATTACCGCAATAGGCAATTTGTCGAGCCTGTGAAACATCTCGGACCGTTTGACACGCGAGACAGGAATACGAATATTCTCTTTTTTTAAAAGGACAGAACATTTATTGGCATTGCCAATCACTTTTTTATAATTCAGAAAATTGACGATGTACGAACGGTGAACGCGAAAGACGAATTCCGAATCGAGTTGTTGTTCTATTGTCGATATCGGCGCCCGGAGCAGCACCTTTGTCAGGCGTCCATCCTGCTCGAAATATATTTCGGAATACACATTGGAGGATTTTATAAAATACAGATCACCAAGCCGCAGTTTTATGGTATCAGATTTACCTCTCAGTTGTATCATCTCATTTTCGGCAGAGGTGTCAAGATATCTGGCATTATACAATTCCTGCTGCTCGAGCTTTATTTCCATTCCCCGCACACTTGCAAGAATCAACAACAAGGCTATGGGAAAAACACCGATTTTTAAATTAACAATCAGGGATTCCGCAAGACTTTCACCGAGGGTCATGTTTGAATCGAAAATGATCAAAACAGCATGACAATAAGTAAGACTAATAAACAGTAGAATAATGAGCAATGCCTCAGAAAGGATCGTTCGTCGTTCCTCGCTGAAAAAACCGGAATATCTTGGAATGATAAACAAAAATAGCCAGAGCACTAAGATATTGACCAACCCGTGGCTGATATAAAAATATAGATTTTCCATTACGGGCAGCTTCAGGAACTCCGGTTGATAGAACACCTTAAAACCTATGCTGAAAAGTTCGATGAGAAGGATAAAAATAATCTTCCTTCTGGTGGTATATTCCCAGATATAAAAAGGCTTTAATAACCAGTTTTTGAACCGCTGTACCAATGCTTTATTTTTAAAAACTAAATTTAGCAATAACACATTACAAAAGAACACTCCGTTTCGAATTGAAATGAATTCACTTCGGATATTAAAAATTATTGATAATTTGCATCCGCATTTTTCGGGGGTATAATCAGTTTATTATTCAACTATGAGCAAAGTAATCATTTCAAGTCACCAGGAGTTTGAGCAATATGTCGGAAAAGAAATTGGCGTTTCCGATTATCTGAAGATCACACAAGACCGGATCGATAAATTTGCCGAAGCAACCCTCGATCATCAATGGATACATACCGATCCTGAGCGGGCAAAACGTGACGGCGCCTTCGGAGCAACCATTGCACATGGATATCTCAATATTGCCATATCGCCATATCTGTGGGAGCAGATCGCTGAAATTCGCAATATCGATATGATGGTAAACTACGGTGTAGAAAACCTTCGTTTTGTTAATCCTGTAATTGTAAACAGCGAAGTTCGGCTCAGGGCTTCGCTCCAATCACTTATTAATCTCAGAGGCGTATCAAAAGTCCACCTTAAAGTTGAACTGGAGATCAAAGGGCAAAAGAAACCGGCTTTTGTTGGCGTACTTTTGTTTCTTTATTATTTCAATAACAATAAATAACTTTTCCGGCACACAGGATTCCGGCAGTTATTCAACCGGTCTATAGTCTCCTAAACTTTTATTTTCCGGCAAAATCCACAAAAAACGTCATAGAATTGAAAACAATCTCCCGGCATGCTTCATTAAACCTAAAATTCTCACCAGGATTTTGTTATGAGAGGTTAAAGTACAACTTGTCCCGCCAGGGCGGGAAGAAAATCAGCACGTTTGATGAGGAGGCATAATGCACTTTTATGGTG
>WGED01000199.1 GCA_015492915.1 Cyclobacteriaceae bacterium | reverse complement strand
GCGGATGTTTTCGATGACAACGAATGGAATATATTTTGAACCTTTGATCTTCAGGCTCAGTTCACCTTTGAAAGTACCGAGTTCTTTTTGCGCATCCCACACAATCACTTTCCCCCTGCCCGGCTTAATCATTTTTCCCACATCTCCGGTAGTGTATTGCAGCGGTTTGGTAAAGTTATCATGAGAACTGTACAGGTATAATTCATAATCTTCGCCTTCCTCACCCTCGAGAAAATCGTATCGAACGATCACCTTTCCGTCTTCCATGGTCATGGTGATACTATCCAGCTCCTGGCCTCTGATGAGGTTAGCAGCGGCAAATAAAAATACAATAATCAAGCTTAGTCTCAGCGTCATCTATTGATCAACTATCCTCTCAAGTATTGGTCAAAAAACATCCTCCCTTACTGAAATGAAAAAGCCTTAGGCTTAAACCAATACTTTAATAAAATTAAAGCTTAAAGATATGGTATTTTTATCATTAATAATCAGGCATTTAGCAAAATAGAGACACACAGATTACGATGTAATGTTTTAGAGAAAAGTTTAATGATTTTGGATAAAAGTTAAAATTAACTCAGCAAAGTAACGCAAAAAAGACAGCGTGAGAAATGGGAATTTTCCAAGAGGGATTACTCAGAAAGGGGTTGTTTAATCCAGTTCTCTCAGGTCAACAGGTACTACCTTGGAGACTCCCTGCTCTACCATTGTAATTCCGTAAATAATGTCTGTACGCGCCATTGTACGCTTGTTGTGCGTAACAATGATGAATTGGGAGTCTTTCGAAAAGTCGCGGATTATATTATTGAACTTATCGATGTTGACATCATCGAGTGGAGCATCGACTTCGTCAAAAACACAGAACGGCGCGGGTTTCAGAAGATAAATGGCAAAAAGTAAGGATGTGGCGGTAAGTGTCTTTTCCCCGCCGGAAAGCTGAGCAATTGTCAGGGGTTTCTTACCTTTAGGTTTGGCGATAATGTCGATAGACGAGTCCAGGGGATTATTCGGATCCTGAAGTTTCAGATCGCAGTCGTCTTCATCGGTGAAAAGAGAGCGAAATACTCGAACAAAATTCTCCTTGATTTTTTCAAATGCCTGCAGAAAGGTTTCCTTGGCTACAAGGTCTATTTCCTCAATGGTAGTCAGCAATGATTCCTTGGCTTTTATCAGGTCGTCTTGCTGTACGGTGATGAAAGTATGCCGTTCCTTG
Source organism: Cyclobacteriaceae bacterium (assembly GCA_015492915.1). Lineage (GTDB taxonomy): Bacteria > Bacteroidota > Bacteroidia > Cytophagales > Cyclobacteriaceae > JAAUQL01. Next base: position 3,075 of record WGED01000199.1, on the reverse strand, counting down.
ATCTCTTCATAGGCTTCCATCGCCATAGGATTCACAGGACCGATCCTGTCGAGTGTCTGCTTGAATTTTTCAATTTTTTCAGCCAGTTCTTCCTCCGGAAGTTCGTCAAGTTCCTTGTCCTTGAGAGCATCTTCAAGCGAAGTGATATCCACTTCAAATTCCACCTTCATCCTTTCCTTTACTGAATTCATCTCGAGCTTCAGGTCGTTCATCCGGTTGTGGAGCTCCATGAGCAACCCGTCGATGTTTTCTTTTTTATTGTGCAGCACCCGGAGGTTTTTCTCGATCTCGTCGATGTAGCCCCTTGCGGAATAATAATCTTTTTCCGCTTCATTAACACCCTGTTCGATGGTCTCTTTTTCTTTATAAAGATCGATCAGTTCCTCTTCGCGTATTTCGTTGCTCTCGAGCAGGTTTTTTATCTCTTCTTCATTGCTTTTCAGGTCACGGCTGTTTCTCGCAATACGCTGCTCGGTAGCCTCTCTCGCATTTTCCTTAAAGGTAATTTCCTGGACAAGGCTGTTAATCTTGTTTTGTCGCTGATGAAAGAGTATGTTTTCTTCATTGAATCTTGAGGATTTTTCATCTGTCAGCGACTTATTCTTGTTCAGTTCTTCTCTCAGTTCATGCAGTTTTTCTTCATGAGATTTGAGGATATTTTCAAGCGACGCAGCCCGGGGGGCCAGAAGCTCTATTTCACTGTTGAGTTTGCTGATATTTTCGACGATGTCCTCTTTGCGCACTGTGTTGCTGCTCAGCAACCCGGCCATCTGTTCCTGACGTGTCTCCACCGATACCAGTTCCTGCCTGAGCAGGTTGATCTCCTTTTTCAGGTTTTCAATGGGAATCTTACGGGTTTGCGATTTGAGATCGTCAAGCTCACTGAGCTTTTGTTTCAGATTGTCTTCGATATCGTCAAGCCTGGAGCGCAGCTTTTTTACGTCTTTCTGAAGTTTTTCAAGGTTTTTAGCTCTACCGATCCTCTTTCCTTCAAACAGGCCCACAGACCCGCCCGACACAGAAAATTTGCGCTTGGTGATTTTACCGTTTTGCGTAATGAAAACACTGTCAACATCTTTCGGGATACTCGAATCGGGACCTGTCACGATGTAAACATCGTCGAGAATATGAGATACCAGGTGCCTGTACTTGTTCTCAAATTCGACAACTTCCGTAGCGGGAATAGCATTATCAAACAATTTAGCTGCTTTGGGCTGGTACTTTTCGAATGTGCTTAATATGAAAAAATGAGCTTTTCCTTTGGCCGCGTCACTCAGAAGGTTGATGGCGTGATAGGCCTCCTCCTCGGTCTCGACGATGTAATAGTTCATGTACGGCTCAAGGTAATTTTCTACCGTCACACGGTATTTTTCTTCGCAACCGATGATGTCAGAGAGGAGCGGGGCATTCTTGTTCCAGTTTACTTTCTTCTTAAGGTATTTGATGGCCTCGGGAAATCCCTCCAGGTTATCAACCAGCGACTTGGTCAGGTTGTATTCATTTTGTTTGGCGTCGAGCATTCGCGCTGTCTGCTGCTGCTGATCGCGGATGGCTTCTATCGTCTTTTCGACTGATTCAATAGTTTTTTGAAGATTTTCTTCATGGCTTTCGAGCGAAGCCAGTTCTTTTTCTTTTTGTTTTAACTCGTCGGTGAGTTGCTTGATCTTGTTTTCAAACTCAGCGAGGCTGGCAGTCTTTTCACTTGAGTCAGATGCAGTTTTCTCAAGCTCTGTTTTGTATGAACTTAACTGAATTTGTTTTATCTCTAACTCTTTGGTGATGTTGTATAGTTCATCCTTTCGCTCCCTGAAATCCTGCTCTGATTCAGAATATTTCTTTTCCAGCTCTTGTGTTTTGGCTTTTTGCTCTTCAAGCTCTGCTTTTAGTTTCAGGAGGGAAGCCTCGACTTCTTTTAGCTGTTTTTCGGAGGATTCCTTTTCCTGCTGCAGGCTTTGGATTGAAAAAGTCGCCCGCTCAAGGCTTTGCTTGTCCTGCATCAGTTGCTCTCGGAGGCTCTCGCTTTTGTCATTTAAAAACCTCAGCCGTTCATGTTTGATCTTTTTGTCACTTTCGTAATTCCTGATCTTACCCACATGATCATTGAGCGTTTTTTGCCGGCTCGCCAGTAGTTTCTCTTTCTCGATCAGTTCGGCTTTGGCTTTTTCCAGATCGGCATCACCCTCTGCGATCTGTTTTGTCAGGTTGAGTTTCAGGTCATTTTCTGTTTGAATTTGCTTTTCAATATTTCTGAGCGACTCTTGTTGCTTGGCGATGCTTTTCCCGGCAAGGACGACACTGTATTTTTTGTAATCTTCCTTGATGGCATAGTACCGCTTTGCCTGGCGTGCCTGCCGTTCGAGCGAACGCATATTCTTTTCAATCTCATACAACAGATCTTCGACACGATCAAGATCTGCGTCTGTATCTTTCAGTTTGCGAAGCGTCTCTTTTTTCCTGACCCTGAATTTTGAAATGCCTGCGGCTTCCTCAAAGAGATGCCTTCGCGAATTGTCTTTGTCGTTAAGGATGTCGTCAACCATGTTCAGCTCAATAATGGCATAGCTGTTGGATGCGATGCCGGTGTCGAGAAACAGATTGGTGATATCCTTGAGTCGGCAGTTGATGCCATTGAGCATATATTCGCTTTCGCCCGAGCGATAAAACCTGCGGGTGATTGTGACATCGTTATATTCGACAGGGAGGAGGTTTTTGGTATTTTTAAAACTGAGCGAAACCTCCGCCATCTGTGTCGGCTTGCGCTTTTTGGTGCCGTTAAAGATGATATTCTCAAGTTTTTCGGATCGCAGCGTGCTGATTCGCTGCTCGCCCAGAACCCACCGGATGGCATCTACGATATTTGACTTGCCGCAACCGTTAGGTCCGACGATACCCGTAATTCCCTCCCCAAAGTTGATCTCAACTTTGTCTCCAAAGCTTTTAAAACCCTTGATTTCGAGCTTGGTTAATTGCATGCAGACACCTTATTATATTTTGAAGTCAGCAAAGTTAAAATTTAATTTATATATTTGAATTATATGAGCGATTTAGAAACTTTTGTCTGGATAATTTTTGGTG